>JAEWNX010000208.1 GCA_023461135.1 Pseudomonadota bacterium | reverse complement strand
CCGACCAGCGCCTCTTCCTCGCATTCGTCTTGGGCAAAGGCGGGTGCGACGACGCATGTCGCGGCGTGTGCGAGCGCGATAAGCGCGACGCGGGGGTGTCCCTTAGCGGCCATTTTGGCCTCCCCTTTGGCTGACCTAACAGCTTGACCTCACCCTCGCGCCGGGAAAGCCGGCGGGCAAGAGTTAACCAATGTGGCCCAGCCGCCGCCAAACGCGCCGGGTTTCGCCCGTGCGACGAAGCCGTGGCGAAGAAAAAGCGCGGCGCGGGAGCCAGCATGACGCCGCCGTCACTCTTGCGGGCGAGCGCGCCCTGGTGTGTAAGAGCGCCACGAGATCAGCCCCGGAGGACAGGCGATGACGTACGACGAAATCCTGAACCGTTTTTCGAGCGCCGGCGTCACCGTGCCTGGCAAGAAAGTGAAGTTCGACTTCGGCGATCAGGGCAAGATTTTCCTCGATGGCACGGCCAATAAGGTATCGGCCGATGACGAGGCGGCCGACACGACGATCAAGGTGAAGCTCGACGACTTCATCGCGATGGCGCAGGGCCAGCTCGACGCCACCGCCGCGTTCATGCAAGGCAAGCTGCGCGTGGAAGGCGATATGGGCGTGGCGATGCAACTGCAAAGCGTCATGGCCAAGTTGCGGGAATAGGGCGCGAAGAGGCGGGCTGAATGACGTTCGTCCGCGTCACCGGCAATGACATCCCCGACGGCGCCGAGGAGCATTGGCTCGAAGGCCGAGGCGGTGTGAAGGTGCGCGTCATGACGGCGCCCGCGCAGGGCGCTGCACGTGGCAGCGTGATTATTGCCCCTGGGCGCACCGAATTCATTGAGAAGTACTTCGAAGTCACGCGCGAGCTGCAGAGCCGCGGCTTTGCCGTGTTCTGCATCGATTGGCGTGGGCAGGGGCTCTCGGGCCGCGAGGTGGAGAACGGCCTCAAAGGCCACTTGTCCACGTTCGATGACCCGGTGAACGATCTTTCGACTGCGCTCAAACTCCTGGCGGCGAAGCTGCCGCGCCCGCACATCGGACTGGCGCACTCTATGGGTGGCGCAATCATGCTGCGCGCACTGCAGACGCGGCGGATTGAGCTGGATGCGGCGGCGTTTTCCGCGCCGATGTGGGGCATCCTGGGCCTGACGCCCATGGCCAAGAAGTACGTGCGCTTCATGTCTTCGCTGGGCGCAGGTGGTCTGTTCGCACCCAGCGTCGAAAAGAAATGGAAGCGCGAGAACTTCAAGAAGAACCCAGTCACGCACGACAAGGAGCGGCACGCGCGTTGCCAGGGCCTGGTCTGCGAGGAGCCGCGCCTGGCGCTGGCCGGTCCAACCGTTGGGTGGGTCGCCGCCGCGGCGGACACCACGGAATCCTTCCTCACGCCGGGCGCCTTCGCGCACCTAAAAATCCCAGTGCTGATTGCAACGGCGGGCGGAGAACAGCTCGTCGACAATGCGAGCCATGACGCGGTCGCCGCGCAGCTCCCGAACGCCACGCACATCACGATCGACGGCGCCAAGCACGAGATCCTGATGGAGCGCAATGAATTCCGAACGCAATTCTGGACGGCGTTCGACGAGCTGACGGAGCGGGTCGCGCCAGTGCCCGCATAGG
Organism: Pseudomonadota bacterium; assembly: GCA_023461135.1. Lineage (GTDB taxonomy): Bacteria > Pseudomonadota > Alphaproteobacteria > Caulobacterales > Aquidulcibacteraceae > Vitreimonas. The sequence continues at coordinate 1,705 of JAEWNX010000208.1, read as the reverse complement.
AGGCCAACATGGCCGGGGAATTGGTTCTCGTCACCGGCGGTTCGGGCTTCATCGGCGCGCACTGCATCCTGCAATTGCTGCAAGCGGGCTATCGGGTGCGGACAAGTGTGCGCTCTTTGGCGCGCGAAGCGGATGTGCGCGCCATGTTGCGTACGGGCGGCGCCAATCCTGGCGAAAGGCTGGAATTCGCAGCGGCCGATCTCAACAGCGACGCTGGTTGGCCCGAGGCTGTAGCTGATTGCGCCTATGTGCTCCACGTCGCTTCGCCCTTTCCGCCCGCGGCGCCGAAGAACGAAGACGAGCTGATCGTCCCGGCGCGCGGAGGGGCGCTGCGCGTCTTGCGGGCTGCACGCGATGCTGGCGTGAAGCGCGTCGTGCTGACCTCCTCGTACGCCGCGATCGGGTATGGTCAGCCGCCCCAGAAGGCGCCGTTCACGGAGGAGAACTGGACCGATCCCAACGGGGACGACGTGCGCGCCTACGTGAAATCGAAGACGCTGGCGGAGCGCGCCGCGTGGGAATTCATCGCCAAAGAGGGTAGGTCGCTGGAATTGTCGGTCGTCAACCCGGTCGGCGTGTTCGGGCCGGTGCTTGGGCCGGACTATTCGACGTCGATTCTGCTGGTGCAGCGGCTGATGGATGGCGCCATGCCGGGCTGCCCGCGGCTGTGGTTCGGCTTGGTGGACGTGCGCGACGTCGCCGACATGCACTTGCGCTGCATGACTGACCCCGCGGCCAAGGGCGAACGCTTCCTTGCCGTCGCCGGCGAGTTTCTCTCGATCGTCGAGATCGCGCGCATCTTGAAGCGGCGCATGGGGAGCGCCGCCAAGCGCGTGCCGACGATCGAGCTGCCTGACTTTATGGTGCGCTTGGCCGCCATACGAGACCCGGCGGTGCAGCAGATTCTGCCTGAACTCGGCAAGCGCAAGGACGGCACGAACGCCAAGGCGCGGCGCGTGCTCGGCTGGAGCCCGCGCAGCAACGAGGAGTGCGTCATCGCCACCGCCGAGAGCTTGCTGGCGCTGGGCCTCCTGAAAGAGTCTGCGAAAAAAGCGGCGTGAGCTGTCGAAACCGCCGGTCGCTGGCCGTCATGGGTGCGACGGCAATCACGCCGCGAAGGAGAGATGACCCATGCGTTACATGATCCTGATTTACGGCAAGGAATCCGACTGGGCAGACGTTCCGCCTGAGCGCATCGGCGAAATCATGGCGGCGTACAACGCCTATACCGACAAGCTGAAATCGTCTGGCGTGCTCATTTCCGGCGATGAACTCGACGTCGTCGGCAAGGCCAAGAGCGTGCGCGGCGTCGGCGGCGCGCAGGTCGTCGATGGTCCGTTCGTGGACACCAAGGAAGCGCTCGGCGGTTATTATCTGATCGACTGCGCGAGCGATGACGAAGCGCTGAGATGGGCCAAGCAGGCGCCGACCATGCTGCACGGCGGCGGCGTGGAGCTCAGGCCCGTCATGGTGCGGTGAGCGAAAAGCGGCTTGCCGAGCGCGTTGCGCGCGAGAGCTATGGGCGATTGCTGGCCTTGCTCACCGCACGCACGCGCGATGTCGCCGCCGCTGAAGATGCTCTGGCTGACGCCTTTGCCGCGGCCCTGACCGCGTGGCCGCGTGGAGGTGCGCCGGACAATCCCGAAGCGTGGCTGTTTGCGGCGGCGAAACGCAAGCTGATCGATGCGGCGCGCCGCGCACAGAC
>JAEWNX010000207.1 GCA_023461135.1 Pseudomonadota bacterium | reverse complement strand
CGCGAAAGTTAGGCCCGGCGCTCCGATCCCTGGGCGCCGCTCTTCTTGCGGGCGCCGGACGACCGCGTGGCGGCATCGCCATCATCGGCTTCGATATTGATTTCAGAGAGCGCAAGATCGCTCAGCTTCATATCGGTCGTCTTTTCCTCCTCGAGCGTCGTGCGCAAGAGCTTTACGGCATCCTTCATGCCGAGCTTTTCGGCCCAGGCGGCAAGCGTGCCGTAACGTGCAATCTCGTAGTGCTCGACCGCCTGCGCTGCAGCCAGCATGCCGGCGTCCCGTACGGTTTCGTCCTTGGCTTCCTGCATGATCTCCGCCGCTTCCTCGGCAAGGCCATCGATAGCGGGGCAGCGCTTGCCGCGCGGAGCCTTCCCGATCAGCTCGAATATCTGCTCGAGCCGGCCGACCTGCTCTTCCGTCTGGTCGACATGCTCTTCAAAGGCAGCCTTGAGCTTCTGCGACCCGGCCTTTCTTGCCATCTTGGGCAGGTTCTTGAGGATCGCCTTCTCGGCGTAATAAACATCGCGCAGCGTGTCTTCGAATAGTTTTTCCAGATTTTCCATGGGGCATCTCCAAAGGTTGTAAGCTTGCAACGCCGCCGGGCGATCAGTCGTTCCTGACGCGTTTCGACCGAGAGCGCTCTAGCGCGCGATGCGCGAATGCGCACTCGCGTGCCGCGGCGCGTTCTTTGCGCTCAGCACATGCGTAACTTCCGCTCCGAAAAGCAGAATTTGCGCGGCGTAGTAGATCCAAATCAGAAGCACGACGAGTGAAGCGGCGGCGCCGTAAGTCGACTCGAGGCCCTGTGTGCCGATGTACCAGGAGATGGCGGTCTTTCCGACGTTGAAGAGCAGGGCCGTGACCAGGCCGCCCGCCAGCGCGTCGCGCCATGCCACGTCCGCATCGGGAAACCATTTGAACAGCATTGCGAACAGCAGGGACAGCACAGCGAGCGAGACGGTGAAGTTGAGGACCTCCCACAGCACGCTTTCGCTGCCGCCAAGCCAGCCAGAGATCGCAGACAGCGCCGTACTGATGATCAGCGATACCGCAAGCAGAAAGCCGAGCGCGAGTATGCCGGCGAACGACAGAAGATAAGTGCGAAGGTAAGCCCACAGCCCGGAATGCTCCGGCTCTTCTGTTTCCCAGATCGTGTTGAGCGCGTCCTTGAGCTGGACCACAACGCCAAGCGCCGCGACGAGGAGCAAGATAACGCCGAAGACCGCTGCGAACGCGCCGCCGGCATCTGACCCCGCGCCCTCGAGCATGGCCTGCGCCGCCTGGCTTCCCGCAGGTCCCAAAACCTCGCGCATCTGCGTGCTTAGCGCCGCCGATACGGACTCGCGGCCAAAGAAAAGACCGGCAACGCTGACGACGATCAGCAAAAGAGGGCCGAGCGAGAACACCGAGTAATAAGCGAGAGCCGCACCCAGCCGGGCCGCCTTGTGGCTGAGCCAGTTCCGGCCTGCTGCGACTAGTACATTCCACATCGGCGCTTCCGGCTACGGCTCCTTGTATTCGGCGAGCGGAGCGATCGCGGGGCCGTTCAGCGCCGTGCCATCAGGGGCGAATTGCGAACCGTGGCAGGGGAAGTCCCAGCAAGCTTCAAAACTGTTCCAGTGCACGTGACACCCGAGATGCGAACACGCTGCAGAGCGCAACAAACGCTTGCCTTCGCTGTCGCGGAATGCGGCGACCTTGCTGAGCCCCTTGCGAACGATGGCGCCGTGCCCGGGCTGCAGATGGTCCCAACTGTCGAGCTCGCCTGGCGCCACGTACTCGGCAAAATTCTTGAGAGCGGTAATATTCTCGCTGACGAACGTCCCCGCCGCCATGAGCGGCTTGCGCGCGGGGTCATAGACCTCGCGCCAGGGCGTCTCGCCCTTGACGATTAGGTCGCTTATCAACATTCCCGCGACTGCGCCGTGCGTTATGCCCTGGCCGGAATCCCCTGTTGCAATGAAGGTCCGCTTGTCGCCGGGGTTGAGGCCGATAAAACCGCAGTAATCGATCGTATCCTGTATCTGGCCCGACCAGCGGTGTAGCTCCTTGCCCAGATCCGGCAGCAGGTTGCGCATCCACGCCGTGAGCGCCAGAAACCGCGCATCGGCGTCGTCGGCCTCCCCCGATTTATGGTCGGCGCCGCCGACGATCAGAATATCGTTTCGCGCCGTCCAGGGCTGAAGCCGCACGTAGTGGTAAGCCTCAAGCGTATCCCAATAGAGCCCGTCGGGCAGCGCGCCCTTGGGCAGCGCGAAGGCCATCGCGTAGGTGCGGTAGGGCGCCTGCTTGGTATGAATTGCATATTTGTCGTTGATAGGAGAGTTGGTCGCGACGACGGCGTTTCCGGCCCTGATCTTGTGCCGCCCTTCCGGACTTTGGGGGTACATTCCATCCTCGTGTAAAGTCCTCGCCATCTCCTCACGCACCAGATCAAACGCCAGCGGTCGTACCGCCGCCGGCAGTGCAGCGATTTCCGCGGCCACTTCATAGGCAATCGAAGCCAAACACGCGAGTTCTTGCTTAGAGATGGCCATAAATGTCGAATGAGCGATTGACGAATAAGTTCCTCTCGTCACAGCCCAAAGAAGCGCGACCTCTTTCCTGCTTCTCAAGAGTGGAACGCGACCTGAGCAGGTGTGTTCAGCAACGACAGCGCCTGCAATTCGCCTGGGGTCTTTCGTGGCAGACCTTCACCTTTTGTGGCTTCTCCGTCGGCGAAGTACCTAATCCAGCAACTGCATGGAAGTTCGGAAGAGGGAGTTCGTCGACGCGCCGGTGAGCATGTTTCCGTTGTCGTGAATTTCCTGGGATCAGCTGCTCAAATTCGCGAAGTCGCGCGGAAGATGGTCAGAGCCACCGCCCAATCCTGCTCGAAAGAAATAGCGATGATGGAACCTGCGCAGCGCCACTTCCCGAAATCGGCAGGCATCCTGTTCGGCCTCGGCCTCGGCGGTTTCTTTGAAGGCATCGTCCTGCACCAGCTTCTGCAATGGCATCACATGCTGAGCAGCTGGTATCCCGTCGACACCTTTGAAAATCTTGAATTGAACACGCTGTGGGACGGCATCTTTCACAGCGCAACCTACCAGTTCGTCGTTGCGGGACTATTTGTGCTCTGGCGCAGCGCGCAACGCCGTCATCTATTCTGGTCGAGCAAACTGCTCGTCGGAACGATGCTGCTGGGCTTTGGCATCTTCAATGCTGGTGAGGGCGTCATCAATCACCACATCCTCGGCATCCATCACGTCAACGAAACGGTCGACCGCGCCTACTGGATTTACTGGGATAATCGGCTTCACGCTTTCCGGC
>JAEWNX010000206.1 GCA_023461135.1 Pseudomonadota bacterium | reverse complement strand
ATGTTCGGGTGGGTAAGCATCCAGTCCGGCACGTCCACATCGACATCACTCTCGCGCAGATCGTCGGCGCGTGCGTCGATCGCTTCGAACGCGCGGGCGAGCGCTTCGGGATTGTAGCCGGCCTCCGCCATCAGGCGCAGCGCGAACGCGTCGGCGCGCTGTTCCTGGTCGCGGGTGAAGCGCAGTTCGGCGAGCTGGCCGCCGAGCAGCACGATCTGCTGGGCGACGCCGCTGCCGCCGGTCACCGCTTCGAGAAACACGCCGAGACCCATGTTGCGGTAGAGCCCGACCATCGAGTCCCGCGCCTGCACATGGCCGAATTCGTGCGCGAGCACGGCGGCGAGTTCATCCGGATCATCGAGCGTTTCGATGAGGCCGCGCGTCACCAGTACGCGCCCGCCCGGCAGCGTGAAGGCATTCGGCATCGGCGTATCGACGAAGGTGAGCTTCACATCGAACGCAAGATCGCCTGTCTCGGCCAGGCGCTGCGCCCACGGCGCAATCGCGGCGTCTGCGGTCTCCGTGTTGGAGCAGGGCTTCATCCAGAATTGGATCTGGCGTTCGAGGTTGGCGCCGAACTGTTCTTCCACGCGCCGTGGCGTGCGCTGCGCGAGCGGTTCGGCGGCAAGCGGCATGACCACGAAAATCAAGCCCAAGAACAGAAGCGTCGCGATGGCGAGCGCTGCGGCGACCCTGAAGGCCTGGCGCGTTTGGCGCTTGCCGCTGGTCAGGCCGACGCGCTTGAGTTCCATGCGCACGTCGAACGAGTCCGGCAGGATCAGGCGCGCATCCAAATCCGAACCGTGCGTGAGCTGGCGCCCGTCATGCCGCTGCTCGACGTCAACCTGTCCAAGCGGCCATTCGAGGGCGACGCCGTCGCCCTCGATGTGAACCGACGTCTCCGTGAAGCGCACGTTGACGCGGCGCTCAGCGGCGACCTTGCCGTCGAAAAACCGGCCTTCGAACATGCTCTATATGCCTCCCGAAAGATCGAACGCGTCCGCCATGCCTTCGCCGGAGCGCGGGCCGCGCGAAGCGGCTTGGTGGATGCGCGCGAGATCCAGCGCCCCATCCACTTCAAGCTTGCGGCAAATGCGCCGCCAAACGCGCATTTGTGCGGCAAGCGCGCCGAAGCCCAGCGTGAAGATGATCAGCAGCGTATTGGTGATGATGAGTTCGACAACGTCCCAAGTGTTGAACAGCGAGCGCAGCTTCACGTCGCCCAGCGAAATGGATTTGGTGACCTGGCGCACCATCGCCGCCTGATGCCAGGCGACGAAGAATGCAAGCAGGAGAGCGCCGCCGAAGGCTGCGGCGTAGATGATCAGGATCTGCTCAACGCCGATCATGTCGGGCGATTTTACCGACTGCTGCATGTAGAACGTGACGCCGAAGATCAGGCAGTAGAAGATGGCGACGCCGATCCAGGCGAGGATGTAGCTGAGATAAACCGGCTCCGTACGCGCTTCTTTGGAATTGTCGTAGGTGAATTTCATGTCGCCGAAATAGGCGTTGTCCCAGAGCCGCTTTTCCAGGCGCAACTGCATCGCCGGCGCGAACCAGCCGAGCGTGATCGCCGTGAGCAGGATGTAGCCGAGCGTCACGAGACCGAACATCAGCGCCGAGCCGCGCTGTTCGAAGCGCACGCCGCGCCACACGGTCCGCGAAAGCTGATAACGCCGCACCAGAAACACCGCCGTCCCAATCAGCAGGAACAGGATGAGGTAGATAAAGGGCAGGGCGATTAGGAGCCCTTGAGGGCCGAGCATAAGTTGCGCAACGATAATGCCGATGGAGAGCGGCAGCACGACCGTGAAGATCGCGATGATAAAGCCGATGAAGAGTTCGGAGCCTCTGCCGGTGTATTCGAGCGGCTCGCCGCCGATCGTCGTCTCGCCCCAGAGATGGCGGCGCACGATCGTGCGTTCCCAGAACCTGAACAGCGTCAGCGTCGGAATCGACAGCAGCGCCGAATAGAAGCCGATCCAAAGAAATTGTCCGATGCTGGAATGGTTCTCGACGTCCAGCCGGACGCTCGTCTGATCTGTCATTTGTCCCCCCATGCCCTTCCGCCAGGGCAGCGCCCAGTTATGCCAACGCGAAACCGGGAAGGGTAGTGAGAACAGCCGCGGCGCCTTTCGCGCGCGCCGTGCGGGGGCTAAGGATTGGGCCCGTTTTCCACCGGAGTCCGCCCATGTCACGCCGCGCTGTCATCGTCTCCTACCCCCGCACGGGCCGCGCCAACTCCGCCCGCGGCGGTTTCAACGACACGCACGGCGCGGCGATGGCCGGCCATTGCATCCAGCACGCCGTACAGCGCGCGAAGCTGGAGCCGGATGCGGTGGAGGATGTGATCCTCGGCTGCGGCTCGCCGGAAGGCGCGACGGGACACAATGTGGCGCGGCTTGCGTCGGTGTGGGCCGGGCTCGATTTCAAAGTCGCAGCGGCGACGATCAACCGCTTCTGTTCGTCGGGTCTGCAGTCCACTGCGCAGGTGGCCCACTACATCATGCAGGAGGGCGCGAGTGTTGGCGTTTCGGGCGGCGTTGAATCCATCTCGCTGACGCGCCTTTCGTCCGCGATGAACAAGGACCACATGTTCGAGGAGAAGCTGCAGCGCGAGCATCCGGAAATGTGGATGCCGATGATCGAAACCGCCGATATCGTCGCCAAGCGCTACGGCGTCAGCCGCGAGTATCAGGACGAATACTCGCTGCGCAGCCAGCAGCGCATCGCCGCGGCGCAACAGGGCGGTCTCTTCAAGGACGAGATCGTGCCGATGAAGACCAAGATGAAGAAGGTGGACAAGGAGACGAAGGCGGAGAGCATCGTCGAAACGGTCGTGGATCGCGATGATTGCAACAGGCCGGACACGACGCTGGAAGGCTTGGCGAAGCTGGAGCCCGTGCGTGGGGCGGGCAATTTCGTCACCGCCGGCAATGCGAGCCAGCTTTCCGATGGCGCGGCCGCGCTCGTGCTGATGGACGAAAAGGAAGCGGAGCGCCGCGGGCTTGAGCCGCTCGGCCTGTTCAAGGGCTTCGCGGTCGCCGGCTGCAATCCGGATGAAATGGGCATCGGCCCGGTGTTCGCGGTGCCGCGTCTGCTGAAGCGGCAGGGGCTGAAGGTTAGCGACATCGACCTTTGGGAGCTGAACGAGGCGTTCGCGTCGCAGTGCCTCTATTGCCGCGACAAGCTCGAGATCGATCCGGAGAAGTACAATGTGAACGGCGGCTCAATCGCGATCGGGCATCCGTTCGGAATGACGGGCGCGCGCCTCGTTGGCCACGTGCTGATGGAAGGGCGTCGGCGCAAGGCGAAGAATGCGGTTGTCACCATGTGCGTCGGCGGCGGCATGGGGGCTGCGGGATTGTTCGAAGTGTTTCACTAACCGGCTAGTTTGTGCACCGAGTTCGCTGTGGCGATGAGGTCGCCGGCGTCGGTGCGAAATTCAGCGCCCATGAACACCAATGACTTCGTCTTGCGCGTGAGGCTCACGTTCACGCTACCGGCGTCGGCGCGCTTGAGCATGTCGATGGTGACGGAGACGAGCGCGGTTTGCTGGCCGGCTTCGCGGTTGGCGGCGGCTTCGAGGGCGTTGAGCATGCGCGCGGCGATGGCGGAATCGGTCATTTCTTGCGCTTGATCGCCATGGTGATGCGCTCGTGCGCGACATCGAGCGACGCCCAGTCGCCGACGCTGGCTGTCTTGCCGGGCTCGAGGTCTTTGTAGTGCATGAAGAAGTGTTTGATCTGCGCGACGAGTAGCGGCGGCAGGTCCTCGTGTGTCTTCACGTCCTTGTAGAACGGATTGAGCGCGTCGACAGGGACGGCGAGGATTTTTTCATCGACGCCTTTTTCATCGTCCATCAACAGCACGCCGACGGGACGTGAGCGGATGAGGCAGCCGGCGACAACGGGCATCGGCGTGACGACGAGGATGTCGAGCGGATCGCCATCTTCACCAAGCGTGTTCGGGATGAAGCCGTAGTTGCTCGGATAGAGCATCGAGGTGTGCAGAAAGCGGTCGACGAAGAGCGCGCCGGATTTTTGGTCCAGCTCGTATTTCACCGGAAGCCCGCCCTGCGGGATTTCGACGAAGGCGTTGACCTCGTGGGGCGGGTTGGGGCCGGGAGAGACGAAGCGAATATCCATATCAGTCCTCTCTGGCCCCCCACATCTCTTCACCAAAGAAGAAATCAGGATTTAATTTGCTCGCC
>JAEWNX010000205.1 GCA_023461135.1 Pseudomonadota bacterium | reverse complement strand
GTGCGCGCCTTCTTCCGTTGCCGGGGCCCGGCGGCCTCCCATTCAGGCCGCGACTGCCCTGGCGGTTCACCCGTCACCCAGTATGCCGCGATCAGCCTGGGGCTGTGCGGAAAGCGGGGCTTTTGGGCGAAGGCGCCCGCGAAGTCAATCAGTTCGCCCGGCGAAGGATCAGTTGATCGTAAACGATGCGCCAGCCTTCGGGCCGGTGCTGCCAGATACGCGCGTACTGGCCGCGCCGCTCCCCGCCCTCGGCGATAATGCGCGCTTCGCCCAGCGTGAAAACCAAGTCTCCGGCGGCGGAAGCTTCGATCCGGCGCATCGTGTAGGCGACGTCCGCGCTGGGAAACACGAAGCTCTCCGCCGCTGGCGAGGCCGTTGGGCGTCCGGCCCGATAAACCTGCGCATCGGTCCCGAGATAGCCGCGAAGCGCGCCCGCGCTGGCGTGGGCCGCCTCCAGCGCACAAACCTGATCCGCCGCCTCGACCGCGGACCCAGCGCCGCGCTCGGCCATCGGCAAGGTTGGAATGTTCGCCGCATCGATTCCGTGGTTCGGGGCGTCTGCGCGCGGCCCTGGCCCGCCATCCCAAATCCACTTCCACGACCCATCCGGCTGGCGGCGCCACACCGTGAAATACTGCCCCCGCGGCGTGCGCGCCTCGTCGACGCTGAACGGCCCGGTCGTGAAGCCAAAATCGCCGGAGCGCGCGATGCCCGCGTAAGCGGGCCACCAGAAGAGGTTGCGCGCCCCTTCGTCGGGTGTCTGCGCGAGCGATTGCTGGGCGTTCTCGAAATCCCCCACCATGCCGTCGGGCGCGGCGTATTCCCGGAACGCCGCCACCCAGCCGATCTCCGCGCCGCGCGCCGCGAAGGCGCGCTCTGCGGCGATCACCGGCGCTGCCGAAACGGAAGGCTGGGCGGGCGTTGTGGCGCAGGCGGCGGCCAGGGCGATCGCGCCAAAAACGAGAAAGATACGCATCGCCGGCACGGGCGCGCAGATGCGTCCGTCCAGTCAAGCCGCTTTGCGACGGGCCGGGGCGCTTGCGCGTTCAGCAGGCTTAATTGTTCTTCAACCGTAGCCGCGCAGACGATGGTTCCAGAAGAAGGTGCGACCGGTGACAGTCGTTCTGCGCCACAACGAAACGCTCGAACTGAACCTCGTGGAATTCACGGGCGCGGTCACCGTCGCGCAATTGCAGGCCCTTGCCGGCTACGGGGCGCGCCATCTGCCCCTGCTGCGAAACGACGCCATCCACCTGATCGGCGAAAGCGCCGACTTCGGCCCCGTGGATCTGAGTCAGTTGGATGCGCTCTTTGCGGACTACCGAAAGCTCTATGAGCCGCTCACGTTCCAGATCTACCGGCGCTCAGTTTGGCTTTGCTTCAGCCAAAGCGCGGAAGCGCATGTCGCCTATTGGATTGGCGACCGCGACTTGCGCGAAGGCATGTCCAGCACCGTGCGCCGGTTCGGCACGATGGCCGAGGCTTGCGACTGGCTGGTGTTGAGCCCGGCGGAAGCAGCGGACGTGGAGCGGGGCGTGGGCTTCACGGACCTCGCCGTGTTCGACGATGCGCCCCCGCGCCTCACTGCGGCAGGCTAATCCGAGGCCTGACTGTCCAGCTCGTACTGGCTCTGCAAATAGTTCTGCAGCCCCATCTGCCCGATCACCGACATCTGCGTTTCGAGGAAATCGATGTGCTCTTCGGTGTCGTCCAGGAGCTCGGTCAGCAAGTCCCGCGTCACGTAATCCTGCTTTTCTTCGCAGAGCGCGATGCCTTCGATCATCGCGGCGCGCCCCGCCGTTTCCGCTTCCCAATCGGCCTTCAGCCGCTCTTCGACATTGGTGCCGATCTTCAGCTTGTGCAGCGCCTGTAAGTTCGGGAGCCCGTCCAGAAAGAGGATGCGCTTCACCAGTTTGTCGGCGTGCTTCATCTCCTCGATGGATTCGTCGTACGTCTTCTTGCCGAGCTTTCCGTAGCCCTCGTTCTCGTACATCCGCGCATGCAGGAAGTACTGATTGATCGAGGTCAGCTCGTTCGTGAGGATCGCGTTGAGCTTCTTGATGATGTCCGCATCGCCCTTCATCGCGCGCTACTCCGCTGCGACGAGGCTCCGGTTCGGACCGGCCATCCCGCCGCAAGAAATGCTGTCGGCGATCTCCGGCAGGCACCGGCCGCAGCAGGGCTCGCAGCCATGATGGGCGAGCACGTCCTTTGGCCCCTGCGCCCCCGCCGAAATGGCTTCTTCCACCTCGGACCGAGTCACACCGTTACAGTTGCAGACGTACATCCAGCACTTCTCTGAAAGCAAAGCCGAATCTGGCGACTTGCGAGCAGCCGCAGCGGGAAAATATCGCGCCCTGCCGTTTATGCAAGTCATTCTCAGCAGCAACAATGCCGCAGACCCGTCGCACCCGCCTTGATGCCGGTCAAACCAACTGGACAAGCCCCTGTGTTAGACGCCTACGGTGTTGAACGGCGGCCCATCTCGGACGCTTCTTCGCCATCGAGGAAATCGCATGAACCTGAAGTCCAGTCTTGCCGCCGCCGCTATCGGCCTTTTCGCCATCACTGCCGGCGTCGCCTACGCCCAAGCGCAGACCGAAACCTGCTGCTGCTGCGAGGACCGCGCCCATTGCGACTGTTGCGATCACGCCGATCGCCACGGGGATCACGGCGAAGATCACCAGGCCGCTCCGCAGCAATAGCCGCGCTGCTTAGCTGAAGTTCGTCTTCATCGCGGCCGCGCCCGCTTCCATCGACGCGTCCTGCATGCCTGCCATCTCGTCCGGCAGGAAATCCACGGTCCAAACGAAGCGGCTTCCCGCGCCGTCCTCGAACACCTGCGCCGCTGCGCTATAGTGCGTGTATTTCGGATGATCGAGGATGGCGTAGACGAGCCGCCGTTCGCGATCGTCGCTGGACACCAGCCATTCGCGCACCTTCATGCCGTTCACGAATGTCACTATGCGCGCCCCGCTTGGCTCCATCTCCGTCGCCGTCACGAAGCCCGGCGCCAGTTCGTGCACCGCCTCGAACTTGCGCAGCTTCTCCCAAACCTCCGCCGCCGAACGCTGCGAGCGGAACTCTTTGCGGACCGTGCCCATGGGCGCCTCCTGTCAGCGCTACTCTGGCCGAGAACGGACCACTGCGCTGGCTGTTTCCGGACGCCTTCATTTTGTTCACAGGCCACGCTAGAAGCCCCGCCTTCATGTCCGCAAAAGCCCCAACCATCGGCGTGGGCAGCCTCGGCTGCCCGAAAGCGCTCGTCGACAGCGAGCGCATCATCACGCGCCTCCGCTCGGAGGGCTATCAGCTCAGCGGCTCTTACGAAGGCGCCGACCTCGTTGTCGTGAACACGTGCGGTTTCCTCGACAGCGCCAAAGCCGAAAGCCTCGACGCCATCGGCGAAGCCATCGCGGAAAACGGCAAAGTCATCGTCACCGGCTGCCTGGGCAAAGAAGATCAGCTCATCCGCGACACGCACCCCAAGGTGCTGGAGATCACCGGCCCGCACCAATACGAGGCCGTCGTCGGCGCGGTGCACACGCACCTGCCGAAGCTGCACGATCCGAAAATAGATCTCGTGCCCGAAGGCGGCTTCCGCCTCACGCCGCGCCACTACGCGTATTTGAAGATTTCCGAAGGCTGCAACAACCGCTGCACCTTCTGCATCATCCCGTCGATCCGCGGCGATCTCGTCTCGCGCCCCGCCAACGCCGTGCTGAAAGAAGCCGAGCAACTGGTGAAAGCCGGCGTCAAAGAACTGCTCGTCATCAGCCAAGACACAAGCGCCTACGGCGTCGACGTCAAATACGCCGAGAGCAAATGGAAGGACCGCCTGGTCCGCGCCAAATTCTACGATCTCTGCAAAGAGCTCGGCGACCTCGGCGCCTGGGTGCGCCTGCACTACGTCTATCCGTATCCGCACGTCGACGAAGTCGTAGGCCTGATGGCCGAAGGCAAAATCCTTCCCTACCTCGACATCCCCTTCCAGCACGCCTCGCCAACTGTGCTCAAAGCCATGCGCCGCCCCGCGAACCAGGACAAAGTCCTCGACCGCATCAAGAAGTGGCGCGCCATCTGCCCCGATCTCACCATCCGCTCGAGCTTCATCGTCGGCTTCCCAGGTGAAACCGAAGACGATTTCGAAACGCTGCTCGATTTCATCGAAGAAGCCGAGATCGATCGCGCCGGCGTGTTCAAATACGAAAACGTCGAGGGCGCGCTGTCGCGCGACCTGCCCGATCACGTCGACCAGGACGACGTCAACGAGCGCTACGACCGCTTCATGGAAGTGCAAACGACGCTCGCGCACGCGCGCGGCCAGCAGATGATTGGCAAAACCGTCGACGCCATCTGCGACGGCTGGGACGAAGACGCCGAAGCCTACGCCTTCCGCACCAAAGCCGACGCACCGGAAATCGACGGCGTCGTCTACGTCGACAGCAACGACGACATCGCCGAAGGCGCGATCACCCAACTCGAAATCCTAGCCGCCGAAGGCCACGAACTGGTCGGCCGCGCGCTCTAGGCCTCGCCCCTCACTGGAGCGCGCGCCGCGCGCGTCTTCCATCGCCGCCTCGCCCTGTTGCGAGCGTCGTTTCTGCGAACTCCGGGAAGGTCTCCGCCAACGAGGCCCGATCCGGCAAGATGTAGAACACCCCGCCCCGCTCGAACGTCGGACGGATCACGCT
>JAEWNX010000204.1 GCA_023461135.1 Pseudomonadota bacterium | reverse complement strand
GGCTCGCCCACGCGCCGCAAGGCGCGTCTTCCTTCAATCGACCCAATGCGAGCCTGAAGGCTCGCGCTCCGAACTCACCTAAACCTGCCCCATCGCCTTGAGACGCACCTTCGCGTGCACCTCAGCTTGGCTCAGCACAGCGGTGCTTGGCCGGAAGCGTTCGATCAGGGAGCGCACGAAGGGGCGGATGGCGGGGGAGGTGAGCAGCACGGGCGTTTCACCGAGCTTGGCGGCTTTCTCGAATGCGGCGCGCACGTCGGCGACGAAGTCGTGCAGCTTGGACGGCGCGAGCGCAAGTTGGCGATGCTGGCCTTCGCCGATCAAAGCTTCCGCGAACGCCTGTTCCCAGGGCGGCGAGAGCGTGACGATAGGGAGCGAGCCGTCGGGATTGCGGTGCGCGTAGCAGATTTGGCGCGCGAGGCGTCCGCGCACATGCTCGGTGATGAGCACCAGGTCGTGCATCGTCGGCGCCGCTTCGGCGATGGCTTCCACGATAGAGGCAAGATCGCGGATTGAGATGCGTTCTTTGAGCAGGTTCTGCAGGATGCGCTGCACGCCGGACCAGGAGATGTGCGCCGGCGCGACGTCATCGAGCAGCGTTTGTGTGTCCTTGGGCAGGTCCTTGATGAGCTTCTTGACCTCGGCGAAGGTCAAGAGCTCGCTCATATGCTCTTTGATGATCTCGGTGAGATGCGTGGCCAGCACTGTCGCCGGATCGACGACGGTGTAGCCGCGGAAGCTGGCTTCTTCGCGCGCGCGCTCATCGACCCACATCGCATCGAGACCGAACGCGGGCTCCTTCACCGGTTCGCCCGGCAGCGCCACGCCTGCGCCGGTCGGGTCCATCGCCAGCAGCGCGCCCATCTTCAGCTTGCCTTCGCCCGCATCCATTTCGCGCACGCGGATCGCGTACGCATCCGCCACAAGCTGCACGTTGTCGAGGATGCGCACGCTCGGCATTACGAAGCCGTATTCCTGCGCCAGCGTCTTGCGCAGCGCCTTGATCTGGTCGGTGAGACGGCGGCCCGTGACATCGTTGATCAGCGGCAGCAACGCAAAGCCCAACTCGATGCGCACATCGTCCATCGCCAGCGATGCGGCCGGCGACTCTTCCGCCGCGGGCGCAGGCGCGGGTTCTGCGAGCGCCGCAGCCGCCGCGACGCGATTGGCTTGTCGCAAATTCCAGGCGAGCAGTCCTGCGGTGAAGGCCAAAATCCAGAACGGGATGAGCGGCATGCCCGGCAGCACGCCGACGCCGAACGCGCACGCCGCGACGACGCCGAGCGCGACAGGGTAGGAGGCAAGTTGCTTGGCGAGCGCCTTATCCGCCGCGCCGTCAACGCCCGCCTTGGTGACAAGCAAGCCGGCCGCGACCGAGATGATCAGGGCCGGAATCTGCGTCACGAGACCGTCGCCGACCGTCAGCAGCGTGTAGGTGCGGCCGGCTTCGGCGAACTCCATCCCGTGCGACACGACGCCGATGACGATGCCGCCGATAATGTTGATGAAAACGATGAGCAGGCCGGCTATCGCATCGCCGCGCACGAATTTGCTCGCGCCGTCCATGGCGCCGAAGAACGAGCTTTCGTCCTCGAGCGCCTTGCGGCGCGCGCGCGCCTCGTTGTCGTTGATGAGGCCGGCTGACAGATCGGCGTCGATCGCCATCTGCTTGCCGGGCATGGCGTCCAACGTGAACCGGGCCGCGACTTCGGCGATGCGAGTCGAGCCGCGCGTGATGACCACAAAGTTCACAATCACCAGGATCGCGAACACAATGACGCCGATCACGAACTCGCCGCCCATCACGAACTGCGCGAACGCGGCGATCACTTCGCCGGCGGCGTGCTCACCGGTCTGGCCGTTGGCGAGGATGAGGCGCGTTGAAGCGATGTTAAGCGCCAGCCGCAGCAGCGTTGCCAACAGCAGAACGGCGGGAAAAGCCGTGAACTCCAGCGGCTTCTTGATCATCAGCGCGGTCATCAGCACCAGGATCGAGAAGATCAGCGATACCGCCAGCAGCATGTCGAGCAGCATGGGCGGCAGCGGCACCAGCATGATCGCCAGAATGCCGAGCACGCCGAGCGCAAGGCCGATCTCCCCGCGGAAGACCGCGGGTCCAATATCGCCGAGCGTGAAGCCCGGGCGCTGCGGCTGCGCGGCGTCTACCATACGCTAATGACTCACGCCGCTTGTCCGGTCGGCGCCGGCGGAATGCGCACGCCTTCGTCGGAATACTGCTTCAGCTTGTTACGCAGCGTGCGGATCGAGATTCCCAGGATGTGCGCGGCGTGTGTGCGGTTGCCGAGGCAGTGGGTCAGCGTTTCCAGGATGAGGTCCTGCTCGACGTCCGAGACGGTGCGCCCCACCAGCGCGCGGGCGGCGGCCTGGCCTGCTTCGATCGCGGCGCCCATATCGTCGCGGCGAGCCCCCACCGGCGCGCCATCCGGCGCGCGAATGGCTTCGGCGCCGACGTCTTCGCCGTTCGCCAGCAGCACGGCGCGGTGCATGGCGTTTTCCAGTTCGCGCACATTGCCCGGCCAGACATGCGCCAGCACTTGCATCAGTCCATCCTTCGAGAGCTTGCGGGCAGGGCGGCCATTGGCGCGCGCGTATTTCTCGATGAAGAAGCGCGCCAGCGCAGCGAGATCATCCTTGCGCTCGCGCAGCGGCGGGATGCGCAGGTTCACGACGTTGAGGCGATAGAGCAGATCTTCGCGGAATTCGCCTGAACGCACGAGCGCCGAGAGATCGCGGTTCGACGTCGCCAGCACGCGGATGTTCACCGGCACCGGCTTGCCGCCGCCGACCCGGTCGATCACGCGCTCCTGCAACGCGCGCAGCAGCTTGGACTGCAAGCGCAGGTCCATTTCAGAGATTTCGTCGAGGAGAAGCGTGCCGCCATCGGCTTCTTCGAACTTGCCGATGCGCCGCGCCACCGCACCCGTGAACGCGCCTTTCTCGTGCCCGAACAATTCGCTCTCGAGCAGTTGTTCGGGAATCGCGGCGCAATTCACCGCGATGAACGGCTTGTCGGCTCGCTTCGACTTCTTGTGCACATAGCGCGCGACCACTTCCTTGCCGACGCCGCTCTCGCCGGTAATCATGATGGAAGCGTCCGACGCCGCCACCTGGTCGGCCAGCGCGATCACTTGCTTCATGGCGGCGTCTTCGGCGATCAGCGGCCGTTCATCGTCGCACACCGCCGCCAAGACCGCGGCGATCAGCTCCGGGTCGGGCGGCAGTGAGATGTATTCCTTCGCGCCTGCGCGGATGGCCTTGGCCGCCAGCGAAGGGTCAATACCCACGCCCGCCGCCACCACCGGCACGACGATGTGTTCGGCCTCGTTGGCCTTGATCAGCGCCGCGATGTCGAGGCGTGCGTCCACCATGAGGAGATCGGCGCCGCGGCCGGCGCGCAACGCGCTGGTCGCCTGCTCGATCGTGTCGACATGCGCGACCTTCGCGCCATGATCCATGGCGATGCGCGTGGCGGCGGAGATTTGTCCCCCGAGCGGGCCAACGATGAGCAGGCGCATGTTCTTTCTCCTACGTCGCCGCTCAGGCGTCGCCGTCCTTGATGATTTCCGTCATGGTCACGCCGAGGCGCTCGTCGACCACGACGACTTCGCCGCGCGCGACCAGACGGTTGTTCACGTAAATGTCGATCGCTTCGCCGACTTTGCGGTCGAGTTCGATGACCGAACCGCGCGCCAGGCGGAGCAGGGCGGCCACTTCCATGTTCGAGCGTCCGAGCACGGCCTGGATGTTGACCGGCACGTCGAACACCGGCGCAAGTTCCGCCGCCGAGCGCTCCATCGGTTGGGCGCCCTGGTCCTGAGGCGTCTCGGGCGTAAACTCGTCGAGCTTCAGGTCACTCATATATCGGCCTCACGAGGATGTCGGCGTCGGCGCCGCGAGCGCGGCTTCGACCAATGTATTGATGCGTTCGGCGGCTTCGGCCGGACTCAAGGTCACGACACCATCCGACCAGTCGATCACGACTTCGCCGGTGCGCAGCGAATCTTCCGCGCGCACCAGCACCGCGCCGGCGTAAGCGTGCGTCTCGCACATCGCGGCGATGCGCTGCTTCAGCACCTCCGCGTCGGCCGCAGGCAGTTTCACGAGCAGCCGCGGCTGGTGGCGCAACGCATCCATCGCCGCTTCAACCGCCGCCGCCGCGCGCTCTGCGCCGAACGCGTCCAGAGCTTCGCCTGCAATCTTGCGCGCGGCCCCTAGCGCAATGCGCGCCGCTTCCTCGCGCATTGCGGCGCTTTCAGTATCGAGCCGCGTCAGCACCGCCGAGGCGGCGTCGGCGAGCGCCTCCAGCGCAGCGGCAACCTTGCGCTCAGCTTGCGCAACCGCGTCCTGCTTGCCGCGCTCGTAGGCCACCGCGCATTCCGCCGCGATCTCCTCCGGCGTGAGCCGCTTCGGCGCTTCGCGCACAACCGCGCCGTCGGGCGCGAACTCGGTGTCGAAGCCGTATCTTCGTATCTGCGGCATCAATAAATCAGCTCGTCGTCGGATTTGCCGTCGGACAAGACGATCTCGCCGCGCGTCGACAAGTCCTTCGCCAGGGCGACCATGCGGGTCTGCGCCGCGTCCACATCCTTGAGCCGTACTGGTCCCATCGCCGCCATGTCTTCCTTCAGGATTTTGCCGCCGCGCTCCGACATGTTGGAGAAGAAGAGGGTGCGCAGTGTGTCCGACGCGCCCTTGAGCGCGAGCGCGAGGTCGCTCTTGTCGACGGCCCGCAGCAGCGTCTGCACGCCACCGGAATCGAGTTTCGCCAAATCTTCGAACACGAACATCAGCGCCTTGATGCGATCGGCGCTCTCGCGGTTCTTGTTCTCGAGCGCGCCGATGAACCGCGATTCCGTCTGGCGGTCGAAATTGTTGAAGATGTCCGCCATCAACTCATGACTGTCCCGCTTGGATGTCCGCGACAGGTTCGACATGAACTCGGTGCGCAGCGTGGTCTCGATCTTGTCGAGGATTTCCCGCTGCACCGGCTCCATCGACAGCATGCGCAGCATGCACTCGGCGGCGAAGTCCTCCGGCAGTTCCGAGAGCACTTTCGCGGCGTGCTCGGGCCGCACCTTCGCCAGCACGACGGCGACGGTCTGCGGATACTCGTTCTTCAGATAGCTCGCGAGCACCGCCTCGTTCACGTTGGCGAGCTTGTCCCAGATGTTGCGTCCCGCCGGCCCGCGGATTTCCTCCATCAGGGAGTCGAGTTTTTCCTTCGGCAGGATGTTCGCCAGCATACGCTGGGTCTGGTCGAGCGAGCCCAGCACCGAGCCCGCGCCCGACATGCGCTGTACGAACTCGTGCACCACGGCCTCGACCACGGATGACGGCACGACGCCAAGCGAAGCCATCACTTGCGAGACCTCTTTGATCTCCTCCTCTTCGAGCAGGCCCCAGAGCTTCTTGGCCTCTTCGCCGAGCGCCATCAGCACGATCGCGGCCTTCTCCGCGCCGGAATAGCGCGAGAGGTCCGCCGGCGCCGCGGGCTCGGCGCGTATGTCGGAGGGTTTGGCCAGCGCGTTCATAGCTACAACGCGTTGTTCAGCCAGCCGCGGATGATCTGCGCCGATTCATCCGGATGCTGGTTCACGACTTCGGCCATCTTCTTCACCGACGACTGCCGCACGCGCCCGCCGATCTGCGCGATGTCGATGCCGTCGTCGTTCGCAGCCATTGCAGCGC
>JAEWNX010000203.1 GCA_023461135.1 Pseudomonadota bacterium | reverse complement strand
CTCGCGCATCACGTCCATGCCGAACAGACGGTCGCGCATGATCACGCAGGCCTGATAGGCAAATTCGGCGCGGTCTTCGATCTCGCTCTGCGGCAGCGCCTTGACCCAGTCTTCGAGATAATTGACGCCGAACGCGACGTGGCGGCCTTCGTCGCGCATCACGAGCTCGACGATCTGTTTGAGCACCGGGTCCTTCGTCGTGCGCACCGTCGTGCCGAACGCCGCCAGCGCCAAGCCTTCGATGATGAGCTGCATGCCGATAAATTTGAGGTCCCAGCGTTCGTCGGCAAGCACCTTGTCGATCAACGCCTTGAGGTTCTTGTTGATGGGATAGATGCGCCCGCAGCGTTGACGCAGATACTGGTTGAACACCTCCACGTGGCGCGCCTCGTCGAACGTCTGCGACGCCGCGTAGAGCTTGGCGTCCGCCGTTGGCGCACAAGAGACAAGTTGCGATGCGACCAGCAGCGCGCCCTGCTCGCCGTGCAGGAACTGGCTCATGGTTTGCGCATGCGCCTTCCATGCGAACGCCACTTTTTCCTCAGGGCTCAGCGCTTCGTACTCCGGATAGCCGTTGAGCGCGCTGAGCGCGGCGTCCGACGGGAAGTCACTTGTGTCGCAAGGCGCTTGCCAGTCGATGTCGGCTGTGGGGTTCCAGTTGAACCGCTTGCCGAGTTCGTAGAGCCGCCGGATCTTTGCGTTGGCGCTGTCGTAATCCCAATTGAACGAGCCGGTGAGTGGCGTGTGGAAAATCTCGCGGATCGTCTCCACATCGGCCGGCGTCAGCTTTTCGGCTAGATCGACTTCCTCAAATGTGCGCACCTCTTGCGGCGGCCCATCCACAACGGTAACGCGCATGATGCCTCTCCAAAAAACTGACGCCGGCGTCATTTTTGTGGAGGAATAACGCGAAAGCGCGTTTGATCTGGATCAAATGCCCTGTGCGGCGAGCGCGCGCACCGCTACATGCGAGACCATGCGGGGACCTCTCGTTTCAATCTGCGCGCTCGTCCTGTGTGCTTGCGCCATCGGCACGGCCGACGACGACAACGACCGCTTCCCGACCTCCTCCTCCTACCCGCCCGGCACGATGGAGCGGACGGCGTTTACGGCGAGCGTGCCGGAAGCGTGGCGCATTTCCGCGCTTGCGACGCCGGCGCGCGCGGATGCGACGTGGAAGATCGTTATTGTCACCGGCACACCGTCCTGGAGCGAATACTGGGCGCCGGTGATCGCCGCGACGCCGGCTAGCCGCGAGATCATCGTCGCCGACCGTCCGGGCTTTCGCACATCCGAACCCGACGGCGCCGTGCGCGATCTCACCAAGCAGGCCGATGCGCTGGCGGCGATGCTCGAGGCGCGCCCTGGCGAGCGCGTGCTGCTCGTCGGCCAAAGCTTTGGTGCGCCGGTCGCCACCTTGATGGCCGCGCGCTATCCTGATCGCGTCGACGCCGTCGTGCTGATGTCGCCATTCTTCGGCGACCGCGGACCGACGGCCCGGCGCATGATCGGCGTGGGCCGCGCTTTCCACGGCGTCCTGCCGCGCGACATGCGCAATTCGATCACAGAGGTCGTCGCCCAGACCGATCAACTTCCCGGCGTCTGGCAAGCCCTCCGCGGGCTTAACCAACCGGTCGTCTTCCTCCACGGCGACGACGACACATTCGTGCCGCTGGAAGCCTCGCAGCGCATCGCCGCCGAGTACGGCCATACCCTGATCGCCGTCCCGGGAGGGGATCACTTCCTCAACGCCTGCTGCGTGCCGGCCCTCCTCCAGGCCTTCGAACAAGCTATCTCCGAGGCCGAGGGGCGGGAGCCCGCCCAGCCCCCTTCGACCCGGCCGCCCGACCCCGACCCTGGTCAGGGGCCCACCTTGCAGTAGGGACGGCCTTCGGTTAGAAGCCCGCCTTCGTTTTTCCGACCCCGAACCGGTCTTTTGCAAAGGGCGCCGCCATGGCGGGCATTGTTCTCAACGTTGAAAAGCGCGAGCGCACCGGCTCGGGCGGCGCACGCGCCACACGCAATTCGGGCCTGATCCCCGGCGTCCTCTATGGCGGGGCGCGCGGCGCGATCCCGATCGAAATCAAGGCCAAGGACGTCGAGATGGCGATCCGGTCCGGCAAGTTTCTGTCGCACATGGTGGAACTGAACCACCAGGGCGAGAAGCAGCCGGTGATCCCGCGCGCGATCCAATTCCATCCAGTGACGGACCAGCCGATCCACATCGATCTCTATCGCGTGGAAGAAAACGCTGAGATCGCCATCGATGTCGTGGTGCACTTCAAGAACCACGCGGAATCGCCGGGCTTGAAGCGCGGCGGCGTTCTCAACGTCGTGCGCCACACCATCAAGCTGAAGTGCAAGGCCAACAAGATTCCGGAAGAGATCGTTGTCGACCTCACCGGTCTCGACATCGGCGATTCAATCCACATATCGTCGATCGCGCTGCCGGAAGGCGCACGCCCCGTGATTCGCGACCGCGACTTCACCGTCGCCACCGTCGCCGGCCGCAAGGCGGAAG
>JAEWNX010000202.1 GCA_023461135.1 Pseudomonadota bacterium | reverse complement strand
GAGGAGGACGTCCGCGCTCCCCAACCTTAGTTCAGGTCGGCCACCACCACGCCGAAGATGTTTTGCTCGTCCATCGTGACCGAGCGGACCTTGAACCCCGCCGCTTCCGCCCACGCGCGGCTCTTTTCCCAGGGACGGAGACGCATGACCCAGAGGTCGCCGGTGTGCGATTTGAGCACGCGCGCAATGAACTCGATCTGCGGGTGGCGCGGCTGGATGGTGAACACGAGGGTCGCGGGCCGTTCGGCGATGCGCGCGAGCTGCCGGAAGTGACGCTCGACCCGCGCGTTGTCCGGAATGATCTCGTGCAGGCCGGAAACGACGATGAGGTTCGGTTCGGGCGTGACGCGCGCCAGGTCTTCGTCGCTGAAGGCGTCCGCTTGCCCGAAGCGCGCAACGACTTTCAGCTCACGCGCGAGCGCTTCCGCGCTCTCGATGTTCTCCCGGCGATAGTCACGCAGCAGCGCGCTCTCCACAGGCGCGCCATCGAGCGCGAGCGCTTCCAGCACGTAGCGCCCGCCGCCACACGCGACATCGAGCAGTCGCACGCCGCCATCGCGCGCAGCGATGGCGTCGATTTCGCGACGCAAGGTCTCACGCATGATGTCACCGCGCTCGCGGATGCCGCGCCAGCCTGGTGCATTGAGAAAGGAGCTGTCGATCGCACGGCCGAACCAGCCTTTGCCGCTCGCTTTGTTGCGGTAGACGTATTCGAGCATGACGCCGGAATCGTAGCCGTAGCGTTCGCCGATACTGATGCCGTCGGATGCGCGCCCTGCCGTGCGGATGAGCGCACGCATCGAGGCATAATACCACCGTTTCGGATTCCACGGCCGCAACGGACGCGCATAACGTGGCGCCTCGCACGCTGTCGTACTGGTGTCATTTTTCCCTCGCCACAACGCCCGACCCAGCGTGTGAAGTGGCGGGGCGGGCGGTGGCGCTATTGGGGCAGAAACGCGCTGGCGCGCGGACGGAGTGAGGCGTTTTGATTATGCTGACGGAGCGTTTTCACCGGATTTCGCGCGGAGGGCGCATCCCGCTCATGGGGTTCGCGCGCGGGCGGTCCAGGCTGTCAACACCGCCGCGGCGACACGATCCGTCTCGAGAAGGGGCGGATAGGACCACGTCTCCAGCCGGCCGTTGAACCGGCGCGCGCAGCCGCGCCGCGCGAGGCTTTGATGAAAGCGCAAAAGCTTGCCGCCGCTCCCATCGACATCGAGGATATGCACGGGCTTTGCCGTCGCAGCAGCTTCCGTCGCCATGTTCACGCTGTCGGCAGTGACGAACACATGGTCGGCCGCGCCGAGAATGGCGAAATAGGGATTGGGTCCATCGCCTTCGTAGAAGACGGCGCAGTGCGGCGCGAGCCAGGTGCGGAATTGCAGGCGCGCTGCATCGCTGGTGCGGCGTGAGAGAGTCGCCATCAATGTGCCGCCGGTTTCGCGCTGCACTTTCGCCAGCGTGTCGGAAATGTCGCGTGCGCGGCGCGCGGAGATGTCCTGGCGTTTGGACTTGCCGCCAATCAGTACGGCAAAGCGCGGCGAGGGAAAGTCTTCCAGCGGCGTGGTAAAATCCAGCACCGCTTCGTCGATTTTTTCCGGCGTCACACGATGGCAGGCGCCGACGATCGGCAGCACATTTTGTCCTTCGAGCCTGTCATGGATCGGCGGCACGACCACATCGAACTCGCGCGGATTCACGCGCGGGTCCTGCAGTTGCACGACGAAAGTCTTGCGGTTGGACCAATCGCGCAGGCCCAGCGCAAACGGCACAGAGGCGCGCCCGCAGCCGATGAAGAGATCGGGCCAGGGCGGCTGGATTGTGTCCGAGCCGACGCTCAGGGCCTGCCGCGGCACGGGCACGAAACCCGGCGGCAGCCACGACCAGGGCGTGCGTAATGCGACGCGCTTGACGGTGAGCTGGATTGGCGCGCGCCGGCCTATGGCCTCGGCCAGCCCCAGCGCCTGGTTCTCGATGCCGGCGCGGCCGTCGCTGACGGCCCAGACCTTGATGGGTTCCGCGGGCTGATAGCCGACATTGCGCATCAGCCCAGCTCCGTGGGCGTCAGAGGTACTTCACCTTGACGATCTCGTACGACTTGGCGCCGCCCGGGGCCATCACCTCGATGACGTCGCCCTCCTCCTTGCCGATCATCGCGCGCGCGATCGGGGAGGTGATCGAGACCTTGCCCCCCTTCACGTCGGCCTCATCCTCGCCGACGATCTTGTATTTGGCCTTGTCGCCGGTGTCCTCGTCGACGAGCTGGACCGTCGCGCCGAACTTCACCTGCTTACCCGAAAGCTTGGAGACGTCGATGATTTGGGCGCGCGCGATCTTGTCCTCGATCTCGGCGAGGCGCGTTTCGATGAAGGCCTGGCGCTCTTTGGCCGCATGGTATTCGGCGTTCTCGGAGAGGTCGCCATGGGTGCGGGCCTCGGCGATCGCCTGAATCACGGCGGGGCGCTCTTCGGTCTTAAGACGCTTAAGTTCTGCGTCGAGGGCTTGATAACCCTCGGCGGTCATTGGGATTTTTTCGATGGGAGTGTGTGAAAGTCCGTCTTCGGAAAGGAAAAGGTGTACCTGCTTCCGCTGTCCGTCAAGCATAGGCCTGAAGGGCCCGGACGCCTAGGGGCGCGCCGGCTTTCAAGCGACGAATGGCTTGGATGGCGGCCCGGGCCCCGGACACGGTCGTGTAGTAGGGGATGTTCTGGGTGAGCGCGGTCCGCCGGATCGAGTAGCTGTCCCGGTAGGATTGGGCGCCCTCGGTCGTATTGAAGACGAGCTGGACCTCTCCGTTCTTCATGGCGTCCACGACGTGCGGGCGGCCCTCGGCCACCTTGT
>JAEWNX010000201.1 GCA_023461135.1 Pseudomonadota bacterium | reverse complement strand
GCTCTGGCGTATGCGCATCGCGCGCGAGCGAAGGAGCGGCTGGAGGATAGCGGCGGCGCGCGCGCGGACTATGATTCAGCAATACGCTTTGACGGAACGCTTGCGGAAGCGCGGGCGGGGCGGTGCTGGCTCAATCTGCGCGAGGATCGCGACTTGGCGCAGGCGCGCAATGATGCGGAGGCGGCGGTGGCGGCCGATGCGCAGCAGGTGAATGCGCAGCTTTGCCGGGGGATTTTGCAGTTGCGCGGCGGCGAATGGGAGAATGCGCGGCATGCGTTTGAGGCGGTGCTTGCAGTGGAGCCCGGCAATCCGACGGCGCTGTTTGGGCGCGGCGTGGCGCGGCGGCGCAGCGGTGAGGGCGCTGGGAGCGAAGATATGAACCAAGCGCGGGATTTTGACCGCCACATCGGCGAAGCGTTCGACGATTGGGGCGTGGAAACGTTCTAGCGAAGCTCTTTCATTACGTACGTCGGACGCACGCCAGCCTCATCGAGCGCAAGGTCAACTTTGTCCGGATCGAGCTTGCCATCCGTCCACAGCGCTTCGCCGTGCATGCCGGAGGCGATGAAGATGCAGCCCAAGCCCTGCGCGTTGGCGCCGGCGATGTCGGTGGGCAGGCCATCGCCGATGGCGAGGATGCGGGACTTTTGTACCGCCGGCATCTTGCCGGCGTCATCGCTGCCGGCTGGAAGCCGTCGGTCCAGGAGTTCTTTGTACGCGAGTTCGTAGATCGGCGGATAAGGCTTGCCGGCCATGACGACGCGGCCGCCCATGGCTTCGTAGTCGCGCGCGACGGCGCCGGCGCACCAGATGAGCTTGTCGCCGAATTGAACGACGATGTCGGGGTTGGCGCAGAGCAGTTCGAGATCGCGTGACTTGGCTTCGTTGAGAATGGCGGCGTAGTCGGCGGGGGTTTCGTCATCGCGGTTGAGGCCGGAAATGCCGATGAAGCGCGCGTCCGCCAGCGTGCTTTCGACGAGGCCGAGGCCTTCCCAGAGCGGCTTGTCGTAATCGCCGGGGCCGATCTTGAACATCGGGCCGGGCGAGCGCGCGGCGAGTTCGGCGCGGATGGCGTCGCCGGAGGTGACGATGACGTCCCATGCATCGCGGGGGACGCCGATGCGGTCGAGTTGCGGCGGAATGGACCAGCGTGGTTTGGGCACGTTGGTGAGGAGGATCACGGTTTTGCCGGCGGCGCGCAGGCGCTGCAGCGCGGCGATGGCGCTGGCGTAAGGCGTGCGTCCGTTGTGGACGACGCCCCAGACATCGCAGAGCACGGCATCGTACTTGTTGCCGACGGCGTCGATGCTTTCGAGGATTTGCGTCACGCGAGCGCCTTGGCGATGCGGGCGGCGTCGGCGTCGGTTTGCTCTGGCGTCACGTCGAACGGGCAGGCGAGGACGATGTCGGCGAAGGCGCGCTGAGGTTCGATGTGCTGGTCGTGCATGGGGCGCACTGTAGTGAAGAACTGGGTGAGCACGCTACGCGGCGTGCGGCCGCGCATTTCGACGTCCCGGATCATGCGGCGGCCGAGACGGAGCGCCTCGTCGGCGTCGATGTAAACCTTGAGGTCGAACATGTCGCGGAGGTCGGGACGGGCGAGCAGGTGGATGCCTTCGACGATGAGTGCGCTGGCGTGGGCGATACGCTCGACTTGCGGCTGGCGGCGATGCGTGACGAGATCATAAACGGGCTTGTCGAACGCTTCGCCGCTGCGCGCGAGCGCCAGGTGCTCGCGCAGGAGATCGTGTTCCTTCGCCGCCGGTTCATCGAAATTGTGCATTGCGGCGTCAAAGTCGCGGATCGTGGAGGCGCAGCGGTAGTAGTCGTCTTCCGCGATTACTACGGCGCCTGCGCCGAGGCGCTTTGCAAGCGCGCGGGCCAGGGTTGTCTTGCCCGCGCCGGAGCCGCCTGTAATTGCAACGATGCGCACCATTCGGGGATGATCTAGCGACGCGGCCTGAGCGGCGCCACTATGAACTTCCAGAGGAGAGCCGATCCATGCGCGTGGCCTTGCAGCTGAGCGGAGATGAAGCGCTTGTGCTGTTCGAATGGCTGGCTCAGCGCGAGCAAAAGCGGCGTGATGCGCCGCTCACAGCCGAGGACATCGCGCTCGGCCGAGTTCTAGGCCAGCTTGAGAAGACACTCGCCCAGCCTTTCGATGCGAACTACGCGCATTTGGTGGAGGCTGCGCGCAAGCGTATTGTCGACGGAAGCTAAGCCACGCCGCGTTGCTGTTGCTTCAGGTAGAAGTCCCGCGGCGGGGCGGTTTCTTCCATGAGGCTCTCTTTGATCGCGCGGGGCGCGCCGAAGAGGTGGCCTTGGCTGTACGGGACGTCGAGATCGAGGAC
The DNA here is from genome assembly GCA_023461135.1 of Pseudomonadota bacterium. Classification (GTDB taxonomy): domain Bacteria; phylum Pseudomonadota; class Alphaproteobacteria; order Caulobacterales; family Aquidulcibacteraceae; genus Vitreimonas. The sequence goes on along the minus strand of JAEWNX010000201.1, from coordinate 6,436 downwards.
TTCGAGGACAGTGTCTTCGTGCTCGATGCGTTCAGCGATGAGATCGACGCCGTAGCGCTGGAAGACGGCGGCGATGTCGGCGGCGGCGATCTCGCGCGTGATGGCGGAGCGTGGGCGGACGCCGCCATGCACCATCTGGTCGACGAGAAGTCGCGCCGGGATTTTCGCGTAGCGCACGCCGGAGCGTTCGAGATCGGGTAGGTCGAGTTCGGCGCTCGTGATGCGATCAATCGAGAAGCGGAAGCCGAGGTCGACCAGCTTGCCCATGGCGCGCGCTTCAAGCGAGGTGCGCGCCTCGTAGGAGGCCTGCGGGATTTCGAAGATCACGCTGCCAGCGAGATCACGGTTCTCGCGCATGAAATCGAGGAATTGCGGGAAGAAGTGTTCGTCGCCGAGCGAGGTTGGCGAGAGATTGCAGAAGATGCCGATGCGCCGGTCCTGCTTCATCAGTTTGCGGACGATATTCACGCAGCGGAAGAGGAGGACGTTGTCGATCGTGCTCATCAGGCCTGCCTGCTCGGCGGCGGGGATGAATTCCTGCGGCAGGATGAGGCGGCCGGTTGCGTCCTTGAGGCGCGTGAAGCCTTCGTAGAACGCGGTCTTGCGCTGCGGCAGCTGCACGATGGGTTGCAGGTGCAGCTCGATGCGGTTTTCGACCAGCGCTTCGCGGACGAGATCCATAGGGCCGCGCGTAGCGTTGGGGTGGATTTGCGTGACGTTCGGGGCAGCTTGAATTTGGGATAGGCGCGCGTCGAGCGTGGCGCCGAGCTTGTCGACGATTTGATCCAGCAGACGAAGTTCGATCTGCGGAGTTTGCGGCGCTTCGATCTGGTGCGTCGTGGGCGTGCCGAAGCCGATCTGCGCTTCGAGCGAATCCATACGTGTCTGCATCGCTTCGATGTCGGCGCGGATTTCGCGGTTCGCGCCGCGCATGCGCTCGCTATCGGTTTGCATGCGCTTTTCGACATTGCCGATGCGCCCGGCGGCGGCGCTGGCGGCGATGCCGGCGTGCGTGACGGCGCAGGCGCAGAAGAGGCCGATGCCGCCGAGGAACGCGCCGCCGATATCCTGGCCACCGACCTGGTTGAGCGCGAGACCAACGGTCAGCGAGATCGTCGCGTAAGCGAGATAAAGCAGCACGTGCGTGATGATGGGCATTATTTGCCGTCCGAATCTGCGTGGGACGATGGGACGGCGCGCCGGGTTGATGGAGGATTAACCCGGCGAAGTTGCAAACAGTTGCGCGGCCTGAATGAGATAGGTCACGCCGAGCGCTGTCACGATCCAGCGCGTCCATTTGAGGAAGTTCACGTCGGACATGCGGTCGAGCACTTTGCCGCCGAGCCAGGCGCCGATCATCGCGAGCGGCGCGGCGGCGATAAAGAACCATAGTGGCGGCAGCCCGGTCGTAGCGGCGCCGATGAGCGGGACGCCGTAGAACACCATCTTCACGGTGTGGCTGAAGGCTTGCGTCGCGGCTTTGGTGGCGACGATCTGGTGGCGCGTCAGCGTGGTGCGCACGAAGAAGACGTCGAGCAGCGGGCCGGAAACGCCGGCGATGACGTTGAGGCCGGTGACGCTAAGGCCGCAGGCGACTGCGTGCGGGGCTTTGGCGGCGTCGAGATTGAACGTGCCTTTCGGCAGCCAGGCGAGGCCGGGGACTAGGCCCAGCATCAGGTACACCCACGCTTTCGTCGGCTCGTAGACAATGAGCGCGAGCGCGCCCGCGGCGATGGCGGAGCCGATGCCGTACATGAGGATGATGCGCCAGTTGATGTGCTTGCGATGCAGCACGGCGCGCCAGCCGTTGGAGACGAATTGCACCGCGCCGTGGCTGACCATGGCGGCGGAGACGGGCATGGCGAGCGTCAGCGCGCCCATGAGCATGAGGCCGCCGGCCATGCCGAACACGCCGGACACGGTCGCGGTAACGAGAACTACGATTAAGAGCAGGATGGTCGTAAGCTGTGCCACGCGCGCCTCCGTTGTTTGATTTGGAGAACGGCGCGGCGGGGAGCGCCCCGAAGCCGCTGAAGCGGCGCTCGCGTCAGGGGCTATTTACGCGCGTTGGTGGGGATTGCAAAGTGCTTGTGGTCCGCTTCTGGTGCTTCGCGGACATCGGCGAATGGTGATGCGGTTTGCGACCGCCTCGGAGATAGGTGTGGCTGTGGCCCTCATTTACAAATGCTATGTGCCGCAGAACGTCGGCGAACTCCTGGACCATCTCACCTACATAATGTTCAGCGGGCCAGCCTTTGAGGATCCACACTTTGTGGGGAGAGACCTGGAAGCTGCTTTTTTCGAGCTGAATGAAGCGCTGAGCTTGATGCGGAAAAAGCTGGGCGAAGATCGTTTCTCCAAGCTCAGGGAGCTGTCAGATCGGGTGCGCGCATACTACGAAGCCGACCCCGAAGAAACGACAGGCGATCCTCTCAAGGGACGAGAACTCATAATTGAAATGGAAAAGATTCTAAAAAAGAAATCTTGATTGCTGATTGTGCACACGGCGAATGACGGGCTCAAACAAACCCAGCCAGCCGTTCTTCCAGCTTCGCCCGCACCTCCGGCCAATCTTCGCGGATCACGCTGTACCAAGCAGTATCGCGCAGCGTGCCGTCGGCGCGGCGCATGTGGCGGCGGTGGGTGCCTTCGAATGTGGCGCCGAGTTTGAGGAGCGCGGCGCGGGATTGGGCGTTGAGGGCGTCGGTCTTGAGTTCGACGCGCTCGGCGCCTTGCGCGAACGCGTTGGCGATGAGCGCGAGCTTGCAACTTGGATTGACGAACGTGCCTTGGGCCGCGCGCGCGTACCAGGTTGAGCCGATCTCCACGCCGGCGTCGCGCGGGCGGATGTTGAGATAGCAGGTCTGGCCGGTGAGCTTGTCGTCGGCATAGACGGCGTGCGGGATGGAGCGGCCGGCGGCCTGGTCGGCGCGGAGTGCGTCGAACCACCAGCCGTAGCCTTTCTCGGCGATCGCGAAAGGCATGTGGCGGAAGATGTCCGGTTCGGCGGCGGCCAGCGCGGCGAGGCCCTCGCGGTGGTGTTCCTCGAAGGGTTCGAGCCGTACGCGGCCAGCCTCGAGTATCCTTGCGGCAAGCTCCATGGAACGCATTGCTCCCTTCCGTCCCGCGCTTTAGCGTGCCTGAAACGACGCCGCCAGCGCGGGAGAGGCCCATGCATTTCGAACATTCGGAACGGACCAAGGAATGGATCGGCCGTGTCAGCCGCTTCATGGACGAGAACATCATCCCGGCTGTGCCGATGTACGAGAAGCAGCAGAAGGAAGGCTCGCGCTGGAAGGTGATCCAGGTTGTCGAGGACCTGAAGGCCAAGGCGAAGAAGGAAGGACTGTGGAATTTCTTCATGCCGCCCTCGAGCGGGCATCCGAAGGTGGACGAGACGTTCGAGTTCGAAGGCGAGCAGCTCACCAATCTCGAATACGCGCCGTTGGCGGAGCTGATGGGCCGTGTGGGGTTTGCGTCCGAGGTGTTCAATTGCTCGGCGCCCGATACGGGCAACATGGAAGTGCTGATGCGCTATGGGACGCGCGCGCACAAAGACCAATGGCTGAAGCCGCTGATGAACGGCGAAATCCGCTCGGCGTTTTTGATGACGGAGCCGGGCGTTGCCTCTTCGGATGCGACCAACATCCAGTGCGAGATCAAGCGCGACGGCGACGAGTATGTGATCAATGGGCGCAAGTGGTGGTCGTCGGGCGCGGGCGATCCGCGCTGCAAGATCGCGATCCTGATGGGTAAGACCAATCCGGATAACCCCAAGCACTCGCAGCAGAGCCAGATCCTGGTGCCGCTGGATGCTAAGGGCATCACGATCGAGCGGCCGCTGACCGTGTTCGGCTACGACGACGCGCCGCACGGACACATGGAAATCGAATTGAAGAACGTGCGCGTGCCGGCGGACAATTTGCTGCTGGGCGAGGGGCGTGGGTTCGAGATCGCGCAGGGCCGATTGGGGCCGGGGCGCATCCACCATTGCATGCGCACGATCGGCGCGGCGGAGATGGCGCTGCAGGCGCTGTGCAAGCGCATCACCACGCGCGTGGCGTTCGGCAAGACCATCGCCGAACATTCGGTGTGGGAACAGCGCATTGCCGAAGCGCGCATCGATATCGAGATGTGCCGGCTCCTGTGCCTGAAGGCGGCGTGGATGATGGACATCGCCGGCAACAAGGTGGCCAAGGACGAGATCGCGATGATCAAAGTCGCCGCGCCGCGCATGGCGCTGCGGATCATCGACGATGCGATCCAGGCGCATGGCGGCGCCGGCGTTTCGCAGGACTTTGGCCTCGCGAAATCCTATGCGGGCATCCGCACACTGCGCTTAGCGGACGGGCCGGATGAAGTGCATTGCCGCTCGATCGCGCTCAGCGAGTTGGGCAAATACGGCTGGTCGCCACGGCGCAAGAAGGAAGGCGAGAGCCTGCCCGGCGCGCGTTGATGACATTTCTCTGGTGGCTGAACGCGCTGGCCTTGGCGTTCGGCGCGGCGCTTGGCGCGCGCGCGCTGTACGATCCGAAATGGGCGTCGCGGTTCGTGCGGCTGAAGGCGGATGAACAGGGCGGCGGCTTTGCGGAATTTCGCGCGACGTATGGCGGCGTGTTTCTCGGCGTGCACGCAATCGCGCTGATCATGACGCTGATGTACGTGAGTGCGGGGGAGTACGTCGTCGGTGTGGCCGCGACTGGGGCCGCGGCGGCGCTAGGCGCCGGCTGGGCCGGCTCCAGCGGGGGACGCGTCCTGGCCATGTTGCTCGATGGCGCGGACACCAAGTTCAACCGGCTGAGCGCAGCCGTGGAGGCCGCGCTCGCGTTGGCGATCGCGGCCCCGTGGATTGGCTGGTACTTCGCGCGCGCGTGAGCGTCAGTGCAGCGTGTGCTTGATGCGGCTGACTTCCTCGTGGTCGGCCTTGATGCTCTCGTACGCGCGCGCGACTTTGGTGCGGACGGCCGGCGGAAGCTCGTCGTCGTCGAGCGCGTCTTCGAACCTGTCCTTGATGTGATCTTCGCCGCGTTCGACTTCGTCGATCACCGCCTTGTCGCTGCCGCCGGTGAGCGCGTTCTTGAGGTCCACGAACTTGTTGTGCGCCTTGCCGACAATGCCTTGGTGGTCTTGCGGCTCGCCGCCGAGCGCGGCGACTTCTTCCTGCAGTTCGCGCGCCAACTGCTCGCGCTTGAGGGCGCGTTCGGAGAACATGCCTTTGAACCTTGACCGGTCGGCGTTCTCGGCCGCTTCCTTGTAGCCGCCGACGCTGTCCAGCGTCGTCTTGATGAGGCCGTTCAGCACTTCAACGGCGTGTCTGGTTTCATTCGCCATGCGCTCGCTCCTTCATGTTGGATTTGAAGCGAAACGAGCACGATTGCGCACTGTTCCGGCGGAACTGTCAGGGCGCGCCTTTGCCGAGGAACACAACCGCGGCGCCAGTGGCGATCAGGCCAAAGCCGAGCACATGGTTCCATCCGATCGGCTCGCGCAGGTAAAGCCAGGAGAAGGCCACGAAGACGAGCAGCGTGATGACTTCCTGCAGGGTCTTGAGCTCGGCGGTTGAATAGAACGCGCGGCCGATGCGGTTCGCCGGCACCGCCAAACAGTACTCAACGAAGGCGATGCCCCAGCTTGCGACGATGGCGATGAGCAGCGGCGTCGAGCGATATTTGAGGTGGCCGTACCAGGCGAACGTCATGAAGACGTTGGACATGACGAGGAGCAGGATCGGTGCGATTTGGGGCGAGGTGAGCCATTGCATGAGAAATCCTCAATCATCCCGGCCGCAGCCGCGAGGCGGCGCAGATGCCGAAACTGGATACGGATTCGCGTGCGCTAGAAATCGTTGATGCTGGTGTCAGCTCGCCACGGCCAAGCGTCTTTGCGTAAGCCGCATGACGCCGGCTCGAAAGTCTCGCGTACAACGACCACCGTGTTGGTCGGCGTCTCCTCGATGCGCACTTCGCGGACAGCGAAGGGCAAGCCGTCATCGGCGAGGAAGGCGGAGAGCTTGAGGAAAAAGCAGGCCGCCAGCGCTTCGGTGGTGGGATCGCCTTGGAACGTCATGATCTGTTTCAGCAGCGCCGGCTCGCGTTCGCGGAAATAGCCGATCAGCGGATCGTTTTCGCCCAGGTGCAGCGCATGGTCGACGTGGTCGTCGATCCAGTCGTGCCAGCGGTGCTTGATTTGCCCGAACGGCGCGGCGGAGTTTGTCGCGCTGAACGTGAACTTATCGGTGGGATCGAGGCGCACGGTGACGAACTCGTTGTGTCCGTGCGGGATCGCGCATTTCGGGCTTTGCGTCGCCAGCAGCCTATGGGCCATCGCGTAGCGGCGCGTGAATTCGAGCGCAGCCATAGTGTTTTCCTTCGGCACTCCCGCAGCACAGACGGGCGCCGCGCGTGGCTTAGGCGATTACTGCCCGTCGTTCCAGGGC
>JAEWNX010000200.1 GCA_023461135.1 Pseudomonadota bacterium | reverse complement strand
GATCAAGGGCGTCGCGGTGCGTACGCCGCTGATCCGTAACGACGCGCTGGACTCCGCGCTCGGCGCCGCGGCGTTCGTGAAGGCCGAAAACCTTCAGCGCGGCGGCGCTTTCAAGATGCGCGGCGCGACCAACGCGATTGCAGCGCTGTCGCCGGACGTACGGGCGCGGGGTGTGATCGCGTTCTCGTCAGGCAATCACGCGATCGCCGTATCGACGGCCGCCAAACTGTTCGGGATCAAGTCGACCATCGTGATGCCGGCCGATGCGCCGCGCATCAAACTGGAGACCACACGCGGCAACGGCGCAACGGTCGTCACTTATGATCGCGTCAAGGAGAGCCGGGAGGAGATCGGCGCACGCATCTCCGCAGAAACCGGCGCGAGCCTCATCAGGCCGTTCGACGATCCGAGCGTGATTGCGGGGCAGGGCACTGCAGGGCTGGAGATCGGCGAGGAGATTTCACCGGACATCGTGCTCGTGCCGGGCAGCGGCGGCGGACTCTCGGCGGGCGTCGCGCTCGCGCTGCCGAAGGCGCAAATTTACGCGGTTGAGCCCGAGGGCCACGACGATATTGCCCGCACGTTGGCGACAGGCTCGATCCAGCGCAACGCGCCCGGCATCCGCTCGATCTGCGATGGGCTCCTGACCGAGCAGATGGGCGAGATCACGTACGCGATCGCGCGCGAGCGCTTCGCCGGCGCCCTCGCCGTTTCCGATACGGAAGTGCGGCGCGCCATGCGCTTTGCGTTCCGGCATTTGAAGCTGGTGCTTGAGCCGTCCGGGGCCGCCTCCCTGGCGGCCGCGCTGGAGGGCAAGGTCGCGCTGGCCGGCAAAACGGTCGCCATCGTCGCCAGCGGCGGCAATGTCGACGAAGAGACCTTTATCGAGGCGCTTCGCGCTTAGTAGTGGCCCCGGCGCAGGTCCTCTTCGATCTGGATCTGCACAGGCTCGCCCGCGAGGCGGTAGCGATAGACCTGGAGGTTCTCCATCACGCGCTGCACGTAATTGCGTGTCTCGGCAAATGGGATCAGTTCAACCCAGTCAACGACGTCCACCGAACGCGAGCGCGGATCACCCCAGTCGGCGATCCACTCGCGCGCGCGGTTCGAGCCAGCATTGTACGACGCGGCCGCCAGCACATAAGAGCCGTTAAAATCATCGATCAGGTCGCCGAGGTGCGCCGACCCGAGCGTCATGTTGTATTGCGGGTCGCTGGTCAGCGCCGAGCGCTGATAGGTCATGCCGACGCGGCGCGCCTGCATCTGCGCAGTGGACGGAATGAGCTGCATCAGGCCGTGCGCATTCGCATGTGACACGACGCCGGGGTCAAATTCGCTTTCCTGACGGATGATCGCGAGCACAAGCGCGGGTTCAGGACGGCCGCCCGGGCGCACCGTCGAGGGCAGATCGATCAGCGGGTAGGCCGCGTTGGTCGCCACGACGTTACGGAAGAGCCCGGCCTTCGCATTGCGCAGAGCGGTGCGATTGTAGGATTGCTCGCGCGCCATCTGGGCCAGAAGCTCGATCTCTTGGGGATCATCCAGCGTGTCGTCGAGGTAGAAGGCGATGGACTCGAAATCGCGCTGCGCGCCGACCTCCGCCATCAGCCGCAAGGCGCGGACCAGCTCGCGGTTCTCGAACCGCGCGCGCGCTTCATTGCTGATGCGTGTCGTATCCGGCAGGCTGAGCGTAGCCGTCCGGTCGCCGCGCGTGGCGGCGAGTTGGCCGTAATAGGTGAAATTGAAGCGCGCGGCTTCGTTGAGCAGGCGCTCGGCCTCGTCGCGTTGGCCCAGCGCTTCGGCTGCTTTGGCGCGCCAATAAAGAGCGCGCGACTGGCTCACCGGCGAGGAGACGTTCTCGCTCAGATGCGAGAAGTGCTCCGCCGCGCGCTGCGGCTGGTCGAGGAAGCGAAGGCTCAGCCAGCCCGACAGCCACTCCGCGTCGGCGAAGGCTTCGCCCGACGTAAGCCCGTGATTAGATACGAGTTGGTAGGCGAGCCGGTAATTTCCAGCGCGCAGGGCGCGCGGCACATAGAGCCGGCGCTCGTTGAAAATGGCGTCGCGCGCAGCGGCGGGCGCCTCGCGTGCATCGATCCGCGCGGCGAGTTGCATCGCCTCGACCGGCTGGTCGGTGCGGCGGCGATACTGCACGCGATCGTATTGGAAGCCCGGATCGTCCTCGCGCGAACTGGGGACGGCGTCGACCGCCGCCTGGAGACCGCGGCGCTGGCGCGACTGCATCGCGATCCGCGCATTTGCGACGGCGCGGTCGGCCGCTGAGACGCGCGACAGAAGCTGCTGCGCGGCGCTGCGTTGGCCGCGCCACAACAGACCGTCCACACGATCGGCATGATCCTCAGCGGTGAGGTCTGAGCCGAATTCAGCGAGAGCACGCGCTTCGGCGTTGGATGTAAGCGCGTCCTCACGCCAGGCGGCGCGCGCCATCGCGCTGGCTTCCGAGCGTTGGCCCGTCTCCCTCAGCGCAATCGCCAAGGCGATGCGCCCGTCGCCGGAAACGGGTCCGCCGTCCTGGCGCAGAAAGTCGATGCGCTCTTCCGCGGACAGACGCGTGTCGAGGATCGTCTGTTCGGCCCGTGCGCGCATGTTGGTGCGGCCGGGCCAGCCTTGCAGGTCGTTGAGTGCGGCGCGCAGGTCGGAGAAGTAGAGCGGCGCTTCGGAGGAGGTCGCGAGACGCCATTGCAGCATCCGACGCACCAGCGGATCGCTCGCCCCATCGCGGAGCGCCATCAGTCCCGTCCAATCTCGCGACTCCGCCGCCGCTAGGCCGTCACGCAGGCGCATGCGCTCGGCTTCGGGAACGCGAGAAAGTGGGCTGGCTGTCGCCGCTGCGACCGCCGGGCTGGGCGCCGCAGCGCCTTGCTGGCCCGCGCTCGAAGCCACGAGCAGGCAGCTCATTGCCGCCGCAATGGTGGTGATGCGCATGAGTTTCGCCGCTACCATCAGCATCCTCTGCTTCGTCCTGAAACAGGCGCGGCCCGCGAAGCAAAGACCGGCGGGCTGCACTTTAACCTGACCCGACAGTGTGGCAGGAATCGCGCCAATGCCAGACCATCAGCGTCCTGCCGCCTTCTACGGATCGATTCCGGCGCTCATTACGCCATTTCGCAACGGAATCGTAGATGAACGTGCTTTCCAGTCCCTTGTGGAACGCCATATTTCCGAGGGTTCACACGCGCTCGTGCCATGCGGCACGACCGGCGAAAGCGCCACGCTGAGCACAGAAGAGCACATTCGTGTTGTGGAACTTTGTGTGGAAGCGGCGGCTGGCCGGGTCCCGGTGATCGCCGGGGCGGGCTCGAACAACACAGCCCACGCCATTGAGCTTACGCGCTGGGCGAAGAAGAGCGGCGCCGACGCCGTGCTCGTGGTCGCGCCGTACTACAACAAGCCGAGCCAAGACGGTCTCGTCGCACACTTCGCCGCGATCAACGACGCTGTGGATATCCCGATCGTCGTCTACAACGTGCCTGGGCGGACGGTTGTGGACATCAGCGTCGAGACGATGGGCCGTCTTGCGAAGTTGTCCAATGTCGTTGGGGTGAAGGATGCGAGCGCCGATCTTTCGCGCGTGACGCGGCACCGTGCGGCGTGCGGCGACCGATTTATCCAGATCTCCGGCGAGGACCCCAGCGCCATCGGCTTTAACGCGGAAGGCGGCAAGGGCTGCATTTCGGTGTCGGCCAACGTTGCACCGAATCTGTGTGCGCAGCTGCAGGACGCCACACTGCGTGGCGATTTCGACGCCGCGCGCGCAATCGACGACAAGCTCGCGCCGCTGCACAAGGCGATGTTCTGTGAGCCTTCGCCGGCGCCGGCCAAATACGCGTGTTCGCTGCTCGACCTCTGCAGCGATGAAGTGCGGCTGCCGCTGCTGGCGTGCTCGGACGCCGCCAAGGCCCAAGTCCGTGCGGCGATGACCCACGCCGGGCTCATCTGACGCGCCATGGCCAAAAAGGAAGAGCCGAACCGCAAGCTGATTGCCGAGAACCGGCGCGCGCGTTTCGATTATATGATCGAGGACACGATCGAGGCCGGCATTCAGCTTGTCGGCACCGAGGTGAAGTCGCTGCGCAACGGACGCGCGAACATCGCCGAAAGTTACGCCAGTCCGGAGCAGGGCGAACTCTGGCTGATCAATGCGACAATTCCGGAATATCCCCCGGCGGGCCAGTTCAACCATGAGCCGCGCAGGCGGCGGAAGCTGCTGGTCCGGAGCCGCGAATTGAAGCGCCTGATGGGCGCGGTGGAGCGGGAAGGACGCACGCTTGCCCCGCTCAAGCTCTATTTCAATGCGCGCGGTATTGCTAAGCTCGAACTCGCGCTGGCCAAAGGCAAGAAGGCCCACGACAAGCGCGAGGCGACGAAGGACCGCGAATGGAAACGCCAGCAGGCGCGGCTGATGCGGGAAAAGGGCTGATGCGGCTGGCGGGCCTGCTGGCCTTTGCCGCGCTCGCAGCCTGCGCCCCTGCCGATCCGACGGTAACGCTACAGCAGAACCTGGCCCAGTGTGAGGGCGGCGCATACGTGGAGCAGCGCATCGCCGCGTGCTCGGCCGTGATTGCCGACCCCAGCGTTGAGCCCGCACGCCGGGCGGCGGCGCTGGTGCACCGCGGCATGCTGCGTGCGGACCAGGGCCAGCACGCGCGCGCCATAGCGGACTTTGGACGCGCCCTCAGGATCGACGGGACGAGCACGGACGCTTATTCGGAACGCGGCGCCGTGCATCAGCAGCGCGGCTTTTACGATCTGGCCGTGCGCGACTACGAAGCCGCGCTGGCGATCGATCCCAGAAACTCGATAGCCGCTTACCGGCGCGACGAGGCGCTGCGCAGCCGTGTCGATGCTGTCCAGCGCCAGATTGCACAACTGACTGAATTGCTCATGCGTGAGCCGGACAATGCAGCGGCCCTCAATAATCGCTGCTGGGTGCGCGCAATCAATGACGATGACCTGAACGCCGCCCTCGCCGACTGCAACGCCGCGGTCGGTGCGGACGCAAGCTATGGCGCGGCGCTCGACAGCCGCGGCCTCGTACATTTGAAGCGTGGCGACTATCAGTCTGCGCTGACCGACTACCAAGCCGCGCTCGCGTTCGAGCCGAACCGTGGCCATTACCTTTATGGCCGCGGGCTTGCGCGGCAGCGGCTGGGCCAAGCTGCAGAGGGACAGGCTGACCTTGCAGCCGCCGAAGCCGCAGAGCCGGGCGTGGCGCGCGCCTATGCCGGCTACGGCAATATTCCCCCGGTCGGGCCGGAGGCCGCCGGTCTAGCCGTGCAGAGAGCCGCGGTGGCGAAACCCTAAGCGGGGGTGTGTTCGACCAGCGCTTTTG
>JAEWNX010000199.1 GCA_023461135.1 Pseudomonadota bacterium | reverse complement strand
TCCCCCGCATGCGGGGGAGGAAAAGCGCCGCGCGTGCCGACCAGCCACTGCGCCAGTCCTGCTTCATCTGCAACGGTCGCGCTCAACCCAATGCGTCTGTGCGCAGGCGCCCAGCGGCGGAGGCGCGCTAGAGCCAGCGCAAGCAGATCACCACGCTTGGTCGGCGCGAGGGCGTGAATTTCGTCGATGATCACCGCCTGCAAATCTTCGAAGAACACGCGCGCGTGCTCGGAGGCGATCAGCAGGCAGAGCTGCTCTGGCGTCGTCAGCAGCATGTCCGGCGGATGGGCGCGTTGGCGCTGGCGCTTGTGCGGGGGCGTGTCGCCGGTGCGTGTTTCCAGGCGCACGCCGAGGCCCATCTCGCGCACCGGCGTTTCCAGATTGCGCGCGACGTCCGTCGTCAGCGCCTTCAAGGGCGAGATATAAAGCGTGTGCAGCTTGTGAGGACGGCGCACTCCCTGCTCCGCGGCCGGCGCCAGTTCGATGAGGCTCGGCAGAAAGCTCGCGAGCGTCTTGCCGGCGCCGGTGGGGGCGATCAGCAGCGTGGAACATCCCGCCTGCGCGCGGCGGACCAAATCAAGCTGGTGCGCGCGCGGGCGCCAGCCGCGCGAAGCGAACCAGCCGGAGAACGGCTGCGGAAGGGATGCGTCGCCAGCGTCCATAGCGTATGAGACTTAGCCGATCAGGCCATCGCCGGACATAAGGGCTTGAACGATGTTTCGCATCGTCCGCATCGCGCTAGTTGCAGGCGTCGGCGTGTTTGCAGCAGCCGCGGCCGCGCAGAATAGCGGAACCCTGGCAAGCGCCGTCGCAGCCACCCAGGCGGCCAAGGCGGACTACGCGTTCGACTTCGACCTCGACACCTCGAAGCAGAATTGGCGCGCCCGTTTCGATCCCCGCACCACCCCGCGCCTGCGACTGGTGCAGCCGCGGCGCGAGGAGCTGAACGGTGACGAGCGGCGCGCATTCGACCGCGTCGCCGAGCAGATGGAGGGCGTCTCCTGGTGCGCCAGCGAAAACATCGGCCGCGTCGAGGAGCTCCGCCTCGTGCGCGAAGATGAGACGAGCGCCGTCTATTCGTTCCAACCGAACGCCGAGAGCGTGCGCGGCGAGCAGGCGCGGCGCTTCGCCGACCGGCTGCGCGGAGAGCTGACGTTGATCAAAGCGACGCCGGATATCTCACGCATCCGCGTCTATGCGCCGCGGGCGTTCAGCCCCATGCCGCTGGCCCGCGTCGATGCGCTCACCGTCACGATCACCTGCCAGGCGGCGCCTAATGGACGGCGCTACGCGGCCGAGACGGTGACGGAGGTGCGCGGTGCGGCGCTGGGGCAAGCGTTCAATGAACGCAGCGTGCAGCGCGCCCGCAATCTCTCGGCGCCCTGACACCGCTCGACGCCTGCGTTGCAGCGCGCTAGCAACGCTCCAGCATGTATCAAAGCCTCGATCCCGTCCGCATCATCGAGACGCTGCGCAAGCTGCATGAGCGGATCGAACAGCGCTTTCCGGGATCGGGGCTGGGCCGGCTGTGCGCCGAACTGCTGACGACAGCGCAGACCTCGTCTGCGGAGGCCGCCCACCTGTCGGAACGCAATTGGCCGCTGCGGATCGCCGTTGGCGCGCTCGTCGCGCTTGGCGTCGGCGCGCAGATCGCGGCGGCGAGATTCCTGCATCTCGAGGATGTCGAAGCGAATATCGGCTTGCTGCAGAGCCTGGAAGCGGCGGTTAACCTGCTCATCCTGTTCGGCGGCTCGCTCTGGTTCCTGATGACGCTGGAAGAACGCCTGAAGCGACGCCGCGCGCTCGACGCGCTCCACGTCCTGCGCTCGATGGCGCACGTGATCGACATGCATCAATTGACCAAGGACCCGGTCGCCCTGGTGCGCGAACGCGCCCCGCCGCGGGCCATGACCAAGTTCCAGCTTACCCGCTATCTCGATTATTGCGCGGAGATGCTGGCGCTGATCGGCAAGCTTGCGGCGCTATTCGGCGAGCGCATGCGCGATCCCGTGGTCATGGAAGCGGTGACCGAGATCGAGAACCTGACGACCGGCTTGGCGCGCAAAATCTGGCAGAAAATCGCCGCGATCGGCGACATCGAAGAATGCGCCTGACGCCGCCTTTACCTCTGATCAACCACGCCCGCTTCAACACTCCTAAATCAATAACTCATATATTGGCGTGCTGAGGTTGGGAGAGGTGTGTGCGCGCCATGGGGGATGATCGCTTCGATCCGTCCGCTTTGACCGCGCTCGTGCTCGACGAGAACCATTACGAGCGCGGCATTTCGATCGACCAGTTGCGCATGATGGGCTTCGGCCGCGTGCTTTGCGCCGCCGATACCAGCGAAGCCTGGGAGGTGCTGGTCCGCGCGAACCCGCATATCCTGCTGATGGAATGGCTGGAGAGCGCGGGCGACGGGCTGGACTTCGTGCGCCGCATCCGAATGAGCGAAGAGCTCCCGAACCGCACGCTGTCGATTTTCATGCTCACCTCGCGCGGCAGCCAATCCGACGTCGAGCAATCGCGCCGCGCCGGGGCTGACGGCTATCTGCGCAAGCCCATCTCGGCGCTCGCGCTGCAGCAGCGCGTCCGCCGCGTGATCACCAACCCGCAACCGTTCGTCGTGACCGCCAGCTATGTCGGCCCCTGCCGGCGCCGGCGCCGCTCCGACCTCAACTATCTAGGCCCCATGCGCCGCCTCGACGACGTCGCCGCCGCACAGGCCTCGCAGGACGAAGACGAACTCAGCCTCAAGACGGAATTGGCGCGCGCCCGCGGGGCGGCGCTCGAAGTACGCGCCCGCGATCTCGTCGCCGGCGACGCGCAGGCGGCCGGCCTCGTCTACAAGGCGGTTCAGGATCTCGTCGAAGCCGGCGAGCAGATCGGCGATCCGTGCCTCAAGCTCGGCGCCCAGGAGATGGCGCGTTACATCAAGTCGCAAGGCGCCACCGACCGGCTCGATCCCGAAGTCGTGCGCACGCACGTCGCGGCGCTGCACCAACTCGTGCATCTCCCGCACGCGCAGGGGACCGAACGCATGCGCGTCGCCGAGGGCCTCCGGCGCATGGTCGAGAAGAAACTGCGCCAAGCCGCGAGCGCGGCGTAAACTACGCAGACTTGAGCGCCGCCGCCGTGTCGCGGGCGATCTGACGCAACGCGCTTTCCGCCGCGGGCGTGGCGCTGGGAAACGCGACGAAGCCGTGCGGCAGACTGTCGAAGCGCTTGTAGGCGACCTTCACGCCCGCCTCTTCCAGACGTTGCGCGTACGCTTCCGACTGATCCAGCAGCATGTCGAAGCCTGCGGTGTAGACGAGCGCGGGCGCGAGGCCGCGCAGGTCCTGCGTGCGTCCCGGCGATAGACGCGCATCGCTGGGATCGGCGTCTGCAGGCAGATAATGCTTCAGGAAGAAGTCCACCGTCTCCGCCGTCAGCGGAAAGGCGTCGGCGAAGTCGTGCATGGACGGCGTTTCGCTGACGAGGTCGAGCGCGGGATAGATCAAGAGCTGCAGCACGGGCGCTTTCGCCTTGCGCTGCGACTGCGCGATCACCGCCGCGAAATTGCCGCCCATGGAATCCCCGCCGACGGCGGCCTTGCCGACCGGCGCGCCATAGCGCGCGGCGTTGTCCACGGCCCAGAGATACGCGGCCGTCGCGTCTTCCAATCCCGTCGGAAAGCGGTGCTCCGGCGCCAAGCGATAGTCGACGGAGAGAACTGGCGCGCCCGCTTCCTTCGCGATCAAGCCGCAAAAGCGGTGGCACGTCGCCAGCGAGCCCACCACGCCGCCGCCGAAATGGAAGTACACCATCATCGCCACTGAATTGTCG
>JAEWNX010000198.1 GCA_023461135.1 Pseudomonadota bacterium | reverse complement strand
GGTTGCGCCGTTGCGAATCCGTCAGACGACGAGGGTTCCGATAGAGTGGCTGCCGGCTAGAAGCCGGCGGTACTATTGCGCTTCGCGTCCGGCCCACGCGGATGACCAGCGCCAGTCCGCAGCGTCTTTGACGAACCCGGCGGCCACCGGATTGTTCTCAACGTAAGCACGCGTCTTGATGAACTCGTCCTCATCACGAAGGTAATGGTCGTAGTACTCTCTGCGCCAAAGCGGCCCAGTGCGAGCCACGAGTTCGTTGACGCAATTGGCGGTGAACGATTTCCAGGAATGCACGACACGAGACAACGGGTGCGTATCCGTCGTGACGAGCACAACGTGCACATGATTAGGCATCACGCACCACGCCCTTAAGGCATAACGTTCGCCATCAAAATGTAGAAGCGCGCGCTCGACTAGGTCGGCCGCTTCGCCTCGAAGCAAACATTCGCCGGAGCCACGGTTGAGATGGCGCTCGCGCCAGTCGAAGCGCTGGCCTGCATCTTTAGGTGCGTCCTTCTCGTGTGGAAAGGCGTCTGCCAAGCCGAACACGACGTGCTGCGTCATGTCTGCCGCATCGTAGTGAGGCAGATAGCCTCGGGAGCGCCAGCCTGCGTGAACCATTTCGGTAGTTTGCGCGCCGTACACCGTTGTGCAACTGCCGCCTGGAAGGCGGCGGTACAAAAACGGCGGCGTGAGCGATCACGCCGCCGTCTGAGCTCTGCTGGAGCGGCCTTACGCGTTGCGGCGTGAGGCGACCCATTCGTTGACGAGGGATTCCGAGACCGACAGCGGTGTGGCGCCATTGGTCAGCAGCGTGTCGTGGAAGCCTTTCTGGTCGTAGGCCTCGCCCAGCGCCTGGCGGGCGTTATCGCGCATGCGGTTAATGGCCTGGCGGCCGACCATGTAGCTGCACGCTTGGCCCGGCCACACGCAATAACGCTCGATCTCGGTGACGATGTTCGACTCGTTGTCGCCCGTCGCTTGCATCATCGACTGGATCGCCCGCTCGCGCGTCCAGCGCTTGGAATGCATGCCGGTGTCGACGACGAGCCGCGACGCGCGGAACGCGGCCGATTGCAGATAGCCGACGCGGCCGAACGGATCGTTGGCGTACATCCCCATCTCGTCAGCGAGCTGCTCTGCGTAGAGGCCCCAGCCTTCCGAGTACGCGCTGAAGCCCAAGAGCGCGCTGCGGATGAAGGGGATCGAGCCCGATTCTTGCTGGATCGAAATCTGCCAGTGATGGCCCGGGATGCCTTCGTGATAAGTGAGCGTCGGCAGCGTGAGTTTCGGCCACTCGCCGGCGGGATCGCGCAGGTTGATGTAGTAGGCGCCCGGACGCGAACCATCGAGCGCGGCGTTCTGGTAATAGCCGCCCGGCGCGCCGGCTTCGGTATATTCCGGCACGCGTTTGATCTCGAGCGGCGCCCGCGCGAGCGTGCCGAATTGCTCCGGCATGCGGGCGCGGATCGCTTCCACCTGCGCATTGAGCGCGGCCAGGAGCTGCGCGCGGCCCTCTTCGGTGCTTGGGTAAATCTGCTCCGGACGCTGCGACAGCGCGCGCACGCGTTCGGCTACGCTGCCGCGCGTCATGCCCTGGCTGCGCAGGATGGCGTCCATCTCGCCGTTGAACTGATTGACCAATTCGACGCCCATGTTGTGGATCTCGTCAGGCGTCATGGTCGTGGTGGTGTAGGCTTTCACCGCGGCGGCGTAGAGTTCTTCGCCGTGCGGCAGACGCCACACGCCGGCGTCGTGCACGGCCCGCGGCTGGATCGCTGTCAGCGCTTCGACCTGGCGCTGATAGGCCGGGAACACTTCGTCGCGCACGAGGGTTTCGGCGCGCTGCGCGAGCGCGGCTTTGTCCGCGGCCGGTATGTCGGCGACGCCCTCGAGACGCGTGCGCAACGATTGCACCAGCACCGTTTCCGCGGCTGGGCGCGCGGTGAAGCCACGCAATTGATTGATCGCGCCGGCGATGGTGAAGTCGGGCTGGATGACGCCGTCGGCCGCATCCAGGCCGATGCGCGCCGTTTCCTGATCGAGCATGCGCGGATAGGCGGCGAGGCGCGTCAGGTACGCGTCGGCCTGCTCGCGGTTCGTCACCGGGTGCTGGCTGGCGAGGAAATCGGGAATGTTGGTGTAGGCGCCGGTGAGCTGCGTCACCGTATAGGGCGCCTGCGCGCCGTTGCCGTGCTTGAACTGACTGGCGGCGACATTGTCCTCAAGCGCACTGACGACGACGTCGTACGTGACGCCGTCCTGACCTTGCAGGCTTGCGCGATCGAGCGCGCGCAGATCGGCGAGGCCGCGTTGCGTCAAGTCGAGCTGACGCTGCTGACCTTCGCGCGACACATCGCTGAGGCGATCGATGTAACGCCCGCCCGCCTGCGCTTCACTCACCGCGAGTGCGGTCGCGTACTCCGGCGATTCGTGCAGGAATTGCGTCGAGAGCCGATCGAGGATCGCGTTAAGCTGTGGGCTGGCGGCGGCGCCGGTGTGCGCACAGCCGATCGTCGTGAGAGCGAGCGTTGCCGTCGTTGCGCCCATCAAGGCGCGCCGGGTCATGTACATCCGATATCCCCTGTGGAAAGTGTCGGCCGGTTCTAGCGATATGGACGCCCGGTTGCACTCTCTGCGCGACGAAAAGCATGCATCGCGTGACGCCTAGGCGGCCTGAGCTTGTTCCACCCAGCGCTGGACCAGTTGTTCGCTGACCGAAAGCGGGGTTGCGCCGTTCGTCAGCAGCGTGTCGTGAAAACCACGGATGTCGAAGCGGTCGCCCAGTGTTTGGCGGGCGCTTTCGCGCATGCGGTTGATTGCTTGGCGCCCGACCATGTAGCTGCACGCCTGGCCCGGCCACACGCAATAGCGGTCGATCTCGGTGACGACGCTGGAGCGATTGTCGCCGGTCGCCGCCAACATCGAGTCGATCGCCTGCTCGCGCGTCCAGCGCTTGGCGTGCATGCCGGTGTCAACGACGAGGCGTGACGCGCGGAACGCGGCCGATTGCAGATAGCCGACGCGACCGAACGGATCGTTCGCGTACATGCCCATCTCATCGGCGAGCTGTTCGGCGTAGAGACCCCAGCCTTCCGCATAAGCGCCGAATCCCAACAGCGCGCTGCGGATGAACGGCAGTTCGCCTGCTTCTTGCTGGATCGAGATTTGCCAGTGATGGCCTGGGACGCCTTCGTGATAGGTCAGCGTCGGCAGCATGAACTTCGGCCACTCGTTGGCGGGGTCGCGCAGATTTATGTAGTAGGCGCCGGGCCTTGAGCCATCGAGTGCGGCTGGCTGATAATAGCCGCCGGGCGAGCCTGCTTCGACGAATGCTGGCACGCGCCTGATCTCAAGGTCTCCGCGCGCCAGGCGGCCAAATACTTCCGGCATTCGTGCGCGGATTGTCTGAAGCTGCGCGGTCAGGTCGGCGATGAGCTGGTCGCGCCCCGCGTCAGTGCTTGGATAGCGCTGGTCGGGACGCTGGCCGATCGCACGAATTCGCTCCGCCACCGTGCCGCGCGTCATGCCCTGGCCGCGCAGGATCGCATCGATCTCGCTGTTGAACCCGCTGACTAGCTCGACGCCCATGTTGTGGATTTCATCCGGGGACAACGAAGTCGTCGTGTAGGCCTTCAAAGCCGCCCGATAGAGCTCCTCACCGCGCGCGAGGCGCCACACGCCGGCATCGTGCGTGGCGCGCGGCAGCGTCGCCGTCAGCGCCGCAATCTGGCGCCGGTAAGCGGGAAGCACCTCGTCACGCACGATCACGTCGGCCCGCTGCACGAACGCAGCCTTGTCGGCAGGCGCCATCTCGGCGATGCCGGAGAGGCGCGACTGCAGCGATTGCACCAGCACGGTTTGCGCAGACGCGCGTCCGGAAAAGGCGGTCAGCTGATTGATTGCCCCCGCGATTGCGAAATCGGGCGGGATGACGCCGTCGGCGGCATCCTCGCCTATCCGGGCGGATTCCTGATCCAGCACGCGCGCGTATTGCGATAGCCGCGCGAGATATGCGTCTGCTTCATCGCTGTTCGTCAGCGGATGCTGGCTTGCAAGAAAATCCGGGATGTTTGCGTAGGCGCCGGTGAGCTGCGTCACCGTGTAGGGGGCCTGCGCGCCGGCGCCTGATTCAAAGCGCGAGCACTCTACGTTGCTTTCCATCGCCGCAAGCACGACGTCATAGGTGACGGCGTCTTGGCCAGCCAATCCCGAGCGAGACACCTGGCGCAGCCTGGCGAGGGCACGCTCCGCCACGCCGGCCGAGCGGCGCAGCCCTTCTCTTGACGCGTCGCTCAAACGGTCAATGTAGCGCCCGCCGGCTTGTTCTTCGGACGCGCCCAAAGCGGTGGCGTATTCCGGCGACTCCCGCAGC
>JAEWNX010000197.1 GCA_023461135.1 Pseudomonadota bacterium | reverse complement strand
GTTCCGGGCCTCGTCTTCGCTCAGCGACTCCGCGTCGATACGCTCCAACCGGTCTTGAATGCGCGTGAGCTGCTCGCGCGAGCGCGCCTGCGCTTCCTGTGAGACATCGGGCAGGCGCCGCAGCGCGTCCCGATCGCCTTCAAAACCAGCGGTCACCGGATCGGCCGCGCGGCTCCACTGCTCGTACGCGCCGATCATCGTCGCCAGCTCAGCGCGGTCATGGTCTCGGACCACGCCAGGCGCTGCACCGGTGAGCCCCAGCACAAGGAGCGCAAGCCCCACACTGACCTTGCGGAGCATTTTACGATTCCTTTAACGCTTTGGCGCGAGCGCCTCGCGTCACATTGACTTGAGACGCCCCACGCCTAATCTCGCGCGTGCAAGATTCCACACCTATATCAAGCACGAAGAGGCGCTCGATGGCCGGCGCACCCAGCCCGGAAACGCGACCCATATCGCCGCATCTGTCTGTCTGGCGATGGCACGTCACGATGTTGAGCTCGATCCTGCACAGGTTCAGCGGAATGGGCCTTTATGGTGCAGCGATTTTGTTTGCCGTTTGGTTG
This sequence comes from Pseudomonadota bacterium, assembly GCA_023461135.1. Taxonomy (GTDB): domain Bacteria; phylum Pseudomonadota; class Alphaproteobacteria; order Caulobacterales; family Aquidulcibacteraceae; genus Vitreimonas. The sequence goes on along the minus strand of JAEWNX010000197.1, from coordinate 3,864 downwards.
ATGGCCGCGGCCGCGGGCCCCGAGATCTACGCCCCGGTGCAGTCCTTTCTGGTCTCGCCGCTCGGCGGGGTGATGCTTTATCTGATCGTCGCCGCCCTCGCCTATCACCTCGCCAACGGCATCCGCCATCTGGTGTTCGACTCGGGCGCCGGGCTCCAGCCCTCCGACGCCGACACCAGCGCCTGGTTCGCCATCCTCTTCGCCATCGCCGCGCCTATCGGCCTGTGGGCGCTGGTCACGTTCGGAGCTTAGAGCCATGAGCGCACCCGAACGCAGCATGCGCACCGCCCTCGGCCGGGTGCGCCATCTTGGCGCCGGCCACGAAGGCACCGGCCACTTCATCGCCACGCGCGCCACCTCGATCGCGCTTGCGATCCTCGCGCCCTGGTTCGCCGTCAGCGCCGCGCTGGCCATTCGCGACGCCAGTTATCTCGGCGCCATCGATTATCTCTCCAACCCATTCAACGCGGTTGGCGTAATTCTCCTGGTGGCCGTCGGCCTCTATCACATGTCGCTCGGCATGCAGGAGGTGATCCTCGATTACATCGGCCGACCGATCACAAAGATCATCCTCTTGATCCTCAACGCCTTCATTCCCTTCGCGCTCGCCGCAGGCGCGATTTTCGCCGTGCTCCTCGTGAATTTCGGAGTCTGACTGCTTTGGCTGCTTACAACTGGATCGATCACACCTTTGACGTGGTTGTCGTCGGCGCCGGCGGGTCGGGGCTTCGCGCCGCGCTCGGCTGCGCACAAGCAGGCCTCAAAACCGCGTGCATCACCAAAGTCTTTCCCACGCGGTCGCACACCGTCGCCGCGCAGGGCGGCATTTCCGCCGCGCTCGGCAATATGGGCGAGGACAAGTGGCAGTGGCACATGTTCGACACCGTGAAAGGGTCGGACTGGCTGGGCGATCAGGACGCGATCGAATATCTCACGCGCAACGCGCCCGCCGCCGTCTACGAACTCGAACATTGGGGCGTGCCGTTCTCGCGCACCGAGGAAGGCAAGATCTATCAACGCGCCTTCGGCGGCATGACGCGCAATTACGGCGAGGCGCCTGTGCAGCGCACTTGCGCCGCGGCAGACCGCACCGGCCACGCCATGCTGCACACCATGTATGGCCAATCGCTCCGGCACGACGTCGATTTCTTCATCGAATACTTCGCGCTCGATCTCATCATGGATGACGGCGCCTGTCGCGGCGTGACCGCCTGGCATCTCGACACCGGGACGATGCACCGCTTCCGTGCGCAGACCGTCGTCATCGCCACCGGCGGTTACGGCCGCGCCTATCTCACCTGCACCGGCGCACACACGCAAACGGGCGACGGCAACGCCATGGTGCTGCGCGCCGGCCTGCCGCTGCAGGACATGGAATTCGTGCAATTCCACCCGACCGGCATTTTCGGCGCCGGCTGCCTCATCACCGAAGGCGCGCGCGGCGAGGGCGGCTATCTCACCAACTCAAACGGCGAGCGCTTCATGGAGCGCTATGCGCCCACCGTGAAGGATCTCGCGCCGCGCGACATGGTCTCACGCGCCATGACGCTCGAAATCCGCGAAGGCCGCGGCGTCGGCCCCAACAAGGATCACATCTATCTGCATCTGGATCACCTCGATCCGAAGCTGCTGCACGAACGTCTGCCCGGCATCAGCGAGAGCGCCAAGATTTTCGCCGGCGTCGATGTCACGCGCCAGCCCATCCCCGTGCTGCCCACCGTGCACTACAATATGGGCGGCATCCCCACGAACTATCACGGCGAAGTGCTCACCAAGCTCAACGGCAATCCAGACCACGTCGTCCCCGGCCTGATGGCTGTCGGCGAAGCGGCGTGCGTCAGCGTGCACGGCGCCAATCGCCTCGGCTCCAACTCGCTCATCGATCTTGTTGTGTTCGGCCGCGCCGTGGGTCTGCGCTGCGGCGAAATGCTCACCGCCAACGCCTCACAGCTCTCGCTGCCGAAAAACGCCGGCGAGGCGCATCTCGCGCGCTTCGACAAGCTTCGCCACGCGAACGGCGCCGCGCCGACTTCGCGCCTTCGCGATAAGATGCAGCGCGCCATGCAGGACACCTGCGCCGTCTATCGCACTGGCGCCGTGCTGCAGGAGGGCGTCGATCGCATGGCCGGGGTGTGGGAGGAGGCGTCCGACATCCGCATCACCGACCGCTCGCTCATTTGGAACACCGATCTTTCCGAAGCGCTCGAGTTCGCCAACCTGATGGAGCAAGCCGTCGTCACCGTGTACGGCGCCTTGAACCGCACCGAATCCCGCGGCGCCCACGCCCGCGAGGACTTCCCCGACCGCGACGACGAACACTGGATGAAACACACGCTGGCTTGGCTCGACACGATGACGGGCAAGTCGACGATCGACTACCGCCCCGTCCACACCAACACGATGACCAACGAAATCGAATACATCCCGCCGAAGAAGCGGGTGTATTAGTCATGCGCTACGCGGTCGCCGCATCGATCGCGACGGCGTTGCTGGCGGCATGCGGCTCTCTTGAAGACCTGCCGGTCCGCGCTCCTTCCGCAGGCGGCGATCCTTGCCGCGTTGGGCCATCGCTCGATGCGTGGCTGGAGAGCGACAATCTTAGCGCTTGCGCCGCGACTGGCGACGCGCGTGCGCAGGCATATCTGGGCATCTCCTACTGGTCCGGGGCGGACGCGGAGTACTTCGAGTCAGGTCAATACGATGGCATGAGCCGCGAGCAGCTTGAGAGCGAGGGGCGCCGGCTGATTGAAACTGCTGCAAATCGAGGCAACCGCGAGGCCGAGAATGAATTGGGTCTGGCCTATCTCAAGGGGCTCTATGGGGTTCCCGTCGATACGGAACGTGCATTTTCGTTGTTTACTGCCGCCGACCTCGCTGGCGATCCTCTCGCGACCTACAATCTCGCGCGCATGCACTATGCCGGATATGGCCGTCCGCGCTCGCCGGCGGAGGCGGAGCGTTTGCTTTGGCGATCCGTCGCGAGCGGTTACCAACCGGCGCTTTGCACGCTGGCTCTGCTAAGAGAAAGAGAGCAGGCGCCGCGGACTGCCGAGGTGTTCAGGACCGCGGCGCGCGCCTTGGACTATGGCTATCGTTGTGCGATCGATCATTCTGATGTGGTGGAAGAGTTTCGTTGAGGCCGAGCAGATTGGCCGCGGGCGGTCAACGAAAACTGAAGTGGCGCGCCGGTGTCGCGCAGGGGCAACCTTGACGCGGGCGCGCAAGGGCCTTCATTCGGGCGCACAATCATCAAGGAGTTACTCATGGCTCAAGTCGGCTACGTCTGTCTCGGCACCAGCGATTTCGAACGCGCTTGCACATTCTACGACGCGCTTACGGCCGAACTCGGCGGCAAGAAGCTTTTCCCCACGCCGCAAGGCGTGATGTACCGCCTTGGCGCAGGCCCCATGATCATGGTCACTCGCCCCCACAACGGCGAAGCCTCCGCTCCCGGCAACGGCAACATGCTCGCAATCAACGTCGACGAGAAAGAAGACGTTGCGCGCCTCCACGCCAAGGCGCTTGAACTCGGCTGCAAATGCGAGGGCGAGCCGGGCCCGCGCGGCGCCTTCGGGGAATTTGCCTATTTCCGCGACCTCGACGGCAACAAACTCGCGGTGTTCTGGACCGAGCGGCAGAAGAAAGCGTGATCTGAACGCAAGCGCCGCTGGGCTTAGGGCGTCGCCGGCGGCGGCTCCTCTTTCGGCTGCTGACCTTCCATCGCGCGGCGGAAAATATCCTCCAGCGGATTGCGCGGACGCTCTTGTTGCTTCGGCTCTTCCGGCGCGGGCGCGGGCGCGGGCGTTCCGGCGCCGTCGCTTGGCGCGGGCGTTTCGGCCGGGGTCTCCGGGGCCGGCGCGGGCG
>JAEWNX010000196.1 GCA_023461135.1 Pseudomonadota bacterium | reverse complement strand
TCATCATCGCGAAAAAAGCGCCCGAGTTTACGGGTTTTCGCATCTACGCCATCAGCATCAATGCCGCGGGGCAACCGAAAGTTCTCAAGCGCTTGTTGGATGCGCCGTGCGTGCCTCTTGTCTTTCTGGCTGTAGCTTATGAAAGCTCGATAGCGTCTCGCGCGCTCGGACATCCCAGCGCCCTCCCCGAAACCAGAATACCGTCTTTGTAGACGCTTTCCAGGTCGGTTTGGGGCTAAGCGCCAATGGTCGCCGGCCATCCGTCCCACCTATTTGCGCTCTGTCGATCTTTGCTTGCGCCCGCGCTCGGGCCGGCGCGAGAGGGACTTGGGTACGGAGGGATTTCGCATGCGTGGACGGACGCGGCGCTCGTTGTTGGCGCAGGCGGCGGCGATGGGGGCGGCGCTTGCTTTTGGGCAGAGCTGCGCGACGGCGCCGGCGGGGCCGCGCATCGAGCGGCGCGATCTTTATCCGCAGGGCGTGGCGTCGGGCGATCCCGCGCCGGACAGTGTGATCTTGTGGACGCGCCGGGCGCCGGATGAAGGGGCGAGCGCGCACCGCTTAGTAGTGGAGGTCGCCAGCGATGAAGCGTTCGCGCGCATCGTGGCGCGGGGCGATGTGGAAGTGAGCGAGGCGACGGACTGGACGTGCCGCTTCCTTGCGGCGGACCTCCGGCCTGCGCGCGAGTATTGGTATCGCTTCGTTGACGAAGCGGGGAACACCAGCCGTGTCGGCCGCACGCTCACCGCCCCCGCCGACAATGACGACCGGCCGGTGAAGTTTGCGTTCGTGAGCTGCCAGGACGTCACCATCGGCGCGCTCAACGCTTACCGGCGCATGATCTACGAAGATGTGCGCCGCCCGCGCGCCGAGCAGCTCGGGTTCGTGCTGCACTTGGGCGACTTCATCTACGAACTCGTCAAATATCCCGAAGACTCGCCGGACGGCACGGACCGCGGCCGGCGGCTGCGCGACATCGTGCGCTATCCGAACGGCAAGAAGGTGCGCAACTTCAACTTTCCCACCGATCTCGGCGATTATCGCACCATCTATCGCGCCTACCTGACCGATCCCGATCTGCAGGATGCGCGCGCACGCTGGCCGTTCGTGCCGGTGTGGGACAATCACGAGTTTTCGTGGAACGGCTTCCAAAGCCAAACGCAGATCTTCGACCAACCGCCAGAGCCCGCGCAGACTTTGAAGGTGATCGCCAGTCAAGCCTGGTACGAGTACCAGCCGGCGCGCGTGATCAAACCTGGCGCGGGCGATGCGTTCGAGGCGCCCGCGGTGACGGATACGCCGCTTACCGATTTCGACGCGCGCGGCGTCAGCCACGAAGCGAACAATCTCACTGCGATTAACGCGCTGCGCATCCATCGCGCCTTCCGTTACGGGAAAAACGCCGAGCTGATCGTGACCGACAACCGCTCCTACAAGGCGGGGCCCAATCCGCAAACAACCTGGTTCGACGTGCGCATGCCGCCCAACATGTTCCCCGAAACGGCGCTCGACATCATCGACCAGGGACGCGAGTACAACGGGGGCAATCCACCGGCGAGCATTCGCTTCGGCGCCGAGGAAATTCCAAACGAATGCATCAACGCCACGCCGGACGCGTATCTCGGTCTCGAACAAATCGCCTGGTTCAAGGATCGCCTGCGCGCCTCGTCCGCGCCATGGAAGATCTGGGGCCATTCCCTGGGCACGCTCACCTTGCGCGCAGATCCGCAGAACCTGCCCGCGCCGCTGAACGAGCGCTGGCCCGACGACGGCTATGCCGTGTTGAACGCGGGCTATGCTGTCGAGCACGGCGAGATTTTCGACATGATCCGCCAGGAAGGCATCACCGGCTTTACAGTCGTCGCCGGCGACAAGCATTCGTTCTGGGCCGGCTATCCCTGCAAGACGCTGCCGCCGCGGCCCTTCGATCCCGTCGGCGTCGAATTCATCACCGGTTCGATCACCGCCCAGGGCCATGCCGAAGTGACCGCAAACGGCATGCGCGCCGATCATCCCTACCGCGCGCTCTACATCCGCGACATGCCTGATGGCGCAAAGCAGTGCGCGACCAACACAACCGTATTGCACGGCGTGCGCGCAGCGCTCGTGCTACACGAAACCGGCGACCTCGAACGTGCGCGCGCGGCGCGCAATCCGGAGGTTTCTCCCAATCTCGCCTTCGCCGATTATGGCGGCTACGGCTACGCCACAGTGCGCGCATCGCCGGACGAGTTGGAGACGGAATTCGTGTGCATTCCGCCGCCGCTCGAGCGCGCTGACGGAGAGGACGGCGGGCCGCTGCGCTATCGCGTGGTGCATCGCGTGCCGCGCTGGGCGCCGGGCGAGCGGCCCCAGATGCGCCAGGAGGTGATCGAAGGCGACGTCGGGACTTCGATTTGAGAGTCCCGCTCAGGTGAGCAATGCGAGCGTTTCGGTCATTAGCGGGCCAATCTCGGTGTTGAGGACGAGATCGGCGTAGCCGTCGAGCTCAGTGCGTTCGCGGTTGACGATGATAAGCTTGGCGCCGTGGCGCTTGGCTTCGATGGGCAGACCGGCGGCGGGATAGACCACGAGCGAAGAGCCCAACACCATGAAGAGATCGCAGGCGCGGGATTCTTCGGTGCCGCGCATCATCTCCGCTTCGGGCATGGACTGACCGAAGGAGATGGTCGCGGTTTTCAGCAAGCCTGCACAATAGAAGCAGACGATCTCCTCGCCCCGCTCGTATGGCAGAGCCAACTCGTCCAGTTCATGGCGTTTGCCGCAGTCGAGACACTTGGCGTAGGAGGCGTTGCCGTGGAGTTCGATGATGTTCTCGGCGGGCGCGCCCGAGTCCTGGTGCAGGTTGTCGACGTTCTGCGTGATGATGGCGCTGACTTTGCCCCGCCCGACAAGCGCGGCGACGGCTTTGTGTCCCGCGTTTGGTGAAGCGCCCGTCCAGCCCGCGGCCTTGTTGAACACGCGCGTCCAAGCTTCGCGCCGCACGCCGGGCGAGGCGACGAAATCCTGGAACAGGATGGGCTTCATCTTGCTCCAGACGCCGCCCGGGCTGCGGAAATCCGGGATGCCGCTCTCGGTAGAGATGCCCGCGCCGGTGAACACGACGGCGCGGCGCGACGCGTTGAGATAGCGCGCGAGCGTCTCGGCAGCGTTGTTCGACGTCACGCGCCGCTCACTTCGGCGGCGAAGGCGTCGGCGAACGCGCCAAGCTTACCCCAATCGGTCATTTCCCAGTCGCGGCTTGTATCGACTGGAGCGCCGCGTTCTTTGGCAATGCGCTTCATGACCATGCGCTTGAAAAAATCGTATTGCGTGTACCGGAAGGCGCCGGCCACGTGCTCGATGCGCCGCGGCCGCCATCGCGCCTGGCTGAAGAACTCATCGAGACATTTCTCCAGTCCGCGCCAATCGTCCGCGTCGTCTCCGGCGGCCGAGAGCGATACGCTCAGGAAAACATTCGGCTTGGACGAAATGCGAGCCGCGTTTTTCTCCACGAGGCGCAGCACGGATTTCTGGAAACCGCCCGCGTGCAGAGAAGCGGCGACGATCGCCGCGTCGAAGGCGGGGAGCTCCACATCCTGATCGACGTCCGCGGCATCGATCAGCGTGGCGGCGAGCCCCTTGTCCTTGAGGCGCTCCGTGACAAACGCCATGATCTTGCGCGTCTGGCCCTCATGCGTGGCGTAGAGAAGAACGACGTGTTTCGTCACGAGGCGTCCTTCTGCGCTCTGAGCTTAGCCCAGTGTTCAAGCCGCTCTTTGATCTGCGCTTCGCGGCCGCGGCCCTCGGGTTGGTAGAAACTTTGCCGCTCCATCTCGTCCGGGAAGTAATTCTGTCCGGAGAAACCCTCTTCGGCGTCGTGGTCGTACGTGTAGCCGGCGCCGTAACCGAGGTCTTTCATGAGTTTTGTCGGCGCGTTGCGGATGTGCATGGGCGGGCCGAGCGCGCCGGTCGCTTGCGCAGCGCGTTTGGCGGCGCCGTAGGCGAGATAGGCGGCGTTCGACTTCGGCGCCGTGGCGAGGTGGATCACGGCGTGCGCCAAATGCACTTCGCACTCGGGCTGGCCGAGGAAATCCACGGCGTCCTTTGCGGCAAGACAGATCATCAGCGCGGTTGGGTCGGCAAGGCCGATGTCCTCGGACGCGGCGCGCACTAGGCGGCGAGCGAGATAGAGCGGCTGCTCGCCCCCCGCCAGCATCCGCGCAAGCCAGTAGAGCGCGGCGTCGGGATCGGAGCCGCGGATGGATTTGTGCAGCGCGGAGATGAGATTGTAGTGCTCCTCGCGGTCCTTGTCGTAGGCGGGCGCGCGCTTTTGCAGGAGTTCGCCGAGGGCTTTGGCGTCTAGTGGCGCAACAGCTTTGAGGGCGAAGAGCTCGTCCGCGAGCGTGAGCAGGTAGCGGCCGTCGCCGTCAGCGAGATTGGCGAGCGCGATGCGCGCGTCTTCGGTGAGTGGGAGCTTGCGGCCGAGCAGAGCTTCGGCGCGCTGGAGGAGTTGTTCAAGCGCGCCATCGTCCAGGCGCTTGAGGACGAACACTTGCGCCCGGGAGAGAAGCGCCGCGTTGATTTCGAAGCTGGGATTTTCGGTTGTGGCGCCGACGAGCGTGACGATCCCCTGCTCCACAAAGGGCAGGAAGCCGTCTTGTTGCGCGCGGTTGAAGCGGTGGATTTCATCGACGAACAGCAGCGTGCCTTTGCCTGAGCTGCGCCGGCCGCGCGCGGTTTCGAACGCCTTCTTTAGATCGGCGACGCCGGAAAAGACGGCGCTGATCTGCTGGAACTCAAGGCCGGTCTCCTCCGCCAACAGGCGCGCGATGGTGGTCTTGCCGGTGCCGGGCGGGCCCCAGAGGATCATCGAGGCGAGCCGCTTCTGCGCGACCATCCGGCCGATGGGGCCTTCGGCTTTCAGCAAATGATCCTGGCCGACGACCTCTTCCAGCTTCTTTGGGCGCAGCCGTTCGGCCAGCGGCGTCGGCGCGCCCTGGTCTAACCCTGCGGCTTCAAAGAGGTCGGACATGGCCTATAGATAGCGTCCCATCAGGGAGAGAAACATGGCTGAAGCGACATCTGCGATCCCGGTCGGCGTCTATCCGTACTTGAAGGTCAAAGGCGGCAAGGCCGCGATCGACTTCTACACGCGCGCGTTCGGCGCGACAGAGGAATACCGCGTGTACGGCGAGGATGGAGAGCGCATCATGCATGCGCGCTTCCGCGTCAATGGCGGGGCAATCCTGTTGTCCGACGACTTCCCGGAGTATCGCGGGGGGTTGGAATAGCCGCCGCCGGATGGGGTGGCGCTGCATTTTG
>JAEWNX010000195.1 GCA_023461135.1 Pseudomonadota bacterium | reverse complement strand
GCCGAACGCTGCGCCCGGTCATCGCGCGCTGGCCGACGCACGACAGCGCCTTCGCCGAAACGCTCGCGCGTCATCCCACGGTGTTGGCGGGCGTGCTGCACCACGAGGGCGATGCGGCGTTTCCCGTCAAGGCGGGCTTTGCGAGCGCGGGCGACGATCCTCTGCCCTTCCTCGCGCCGTTCAGCGGCTACTCGGGTAGTTTGCCCGCTCTCGCCGACGCAGCGAGAGGCGTCGGCTTCATCAACTGGGTGCCGGACCGCGATCAAGTGATCCGCCGCGTGCCGCTACTGGCCAGGCAAGGCGACGCGATGGCGCCCTCGCTCGCCCTTGAAGCGCTCCGCGTCGCACAAGGGGCGTCCACCTACATCGTGCGCTCGTCGAATGCGAGCGGCGTGACCGCCTTCGGCCAGCACACCGGCGTCAACGAAGTGCGGGTCGGCGATTTTGGCGTGCCCACCGATGCGAACAGCGACATCTGGATCCATTTCCGCGCGAGCGCGCCTGGGCGCTACATCTCGGCAGCCACCGTCATCGATGGCGAACTCGATCCGGCCGAGGTGAACGGACGGATCGTTCTGATTGGGGCCACGGCGTCCGGATTGTTGGATCTCCGCGCGACGCCGCTGGATGCGTCGATACCCGGTGTCGAAGTTCACCAGCAAATCCTCGAGCAGATGCTGTCCGGGCGCTTCCTGCAGCGTCCCGATTTTGCACCTGGCGTGGAATGGCTGGTCGCGGTGCTCGCCGTGCTGCTGATCTCGGCTGTGGCGCCGCGCACCAATGCGACCGTGAGCGCCGGGCTGGGCGTTGCAATCATCGCGGCCGTTGGCGCCGCCGGTGTGCTTCTCTTCATGTACGCCGGTTATTTGTTCGACCCGGTGTTTCCCGCCGCCTGCGCATTCATCTTCGCCGCAGGGTCGGCGACCTATCTCTATCGCCGCGCCGAGCTGCAACGGGCGGAGATCCGGCGCGCCTTCAGCCAATACGTGGCGCCGAGCGTGGTCAAGGAGCTGGCGGCCAATCCCGAGCGGCTGAAGCTCGGCGGCGAAGTACGCGATCTCACCGTGCTCGTCTGCGATGTGCGCAACTTCACAACGATTGCGGAAGGCATGAGCGCCGAGCAGCTCACCGCCTTTATCAATAGCTTTCTCACGCCGCTTACCGACATCATCATCGAACACGGCGGCACGATCGATAAATATATGGGCGACGCCATCATGGCGTTTTGGAATGCGCCGCTCGACGATCCCGAGCACGCGCGCCGCGCCTGCGAGGCCGCGCTGTTGATGAGCGAAAAAATGCGCGAGCTCAACGTCACATGGCGCGCGGAGGCCGAGGCGGCGGGCCGCGCGTTCAAGGACGTCGCGATTGGCGTCGGGATCAATTCGGGTGAGTGCTGCGTCGGCAATCTCGGTTCGGACCGGCACTTCGACTATTCGGCCATCGGCGACACCGTAAACATCACTTCGCGGTTGGAGGGCCTCACCAAAGTCTATGGCCTCACGCTCCTGGCCGGCGAAGACACCGCCAAGCGCGCGCCCGACCTGCCCTTTGTCGAAGTCGATCTGGTGCGCGTGAAGGGGCGCACGGCGCCATCACGCATCTACACGCTGCTGCCGGCGGATGTTGCGCCGGCCGCTGAACACGGGCCATTCCTGGCGGCCTACCGGGCCGGGCAATGGGCCGACGCGCGCGCGCTGCTCACCGCCTTGCGCACTTCTTCGAGCGGGCAGCTTCAACGCTGCTACGCCGCCTTCGAGGCGCGGCTCGACAGGCTCGCGGCCGTTCGCGCGGAGGACTGGGACGGCGTCTACGAGTTCGAACAGAAGTGAGCGTCAGAAGCGCGCGATGAGCGAAAGCGAGACCTGCTCGGCTTCGTATTCTGCGGCAGAATCGTTCGAATCATTATCGCGGTGCTGGTAGCGCGCACGGACATCGCAGGCGCACGGCAGCACATTCGTCAGTACGACGCTCGCATTCGGCGCGACATAGGTGTCGCTGCGTGTGTCTGGTCCCACGGTCGTATTGTCGTAATCGCGCTCGCGCGCCCGCACGCCGGCGCCTACCGCCACGTGGTCGGTCAGGCGATACCGGTATTCCGCATCGACGCCGTACTCGGTGAACTGGCCCGGTACGTGCTCGTCGAAGAAATCGAATGCACTGCCCTCGATGTCGCTCCAGCGGACCCACGGCACAACCACCAGCGTGCCGCGCTCCGCTAGGAATTGCGGCGCAGTGACGCCGCCGATCAGTTCGGCGTACGGGCCGTTGTCTGCGGTCGCTTCCTCTGCATAGTCGCGCCAGCCGCCGCGCAGGCGCCACCAATATGAATAGCTGTCGCCGCGTCCTTCTACCGTGAGGCCGAGATTGGCTTCGGTGAAGTAAGGCGCGCCGTCGAGCGTTGCGCCCGCGACACCGATCGCCGGCACAGCCGCGGTGTGCGGTCCCACACGATAGAGCGGTCCGGTCTGCGCGGCGAGATATGCGTAATCGAGTTGTTCGATATTCGGCGTGTGTTCGACTTCGCCCTGGACCACAGTGCGCCAGCGATTGCCGCCCATGCCCGCTTCCACGACCGCCGTGGCGTGCGCGAACAGCGTCACCGCTTCTTCATTGTCAGCAAGATCGCTATTGAGCGGATTGGAATCCCAGCGCGCGCCGACTTCGATGCGCGTGGCAGTGAACGGCGGCTCGATCGCACGGCGGATGCGCTCGTAGCCGCGCCGGGCCTCTTCGTTCGTGGGGTCGTTGATCAGAATCCGTTCGTACGCCACCAGCGCGAGACGCATCTGGCCCGCGTCCTCCGCGGCGCGCGCGTAACGCAAATTGAGCGCCACATCCTGCGGGTTTTCGAGAATCTGCCGGTTGAGGTCGGCCAAGTCCTGCGGCTGCGCCGCGCCAACCGTGAGCGCCGTTACGCTCGCGGCCAGAAGCAGAGCGCGGCAAAGGCCACCGATCTTACGCTTGAGCGCCATTTTGCGTGTCCCCGACGCCATGCCCGTTCTGAAGCAGGGCCGAGTAAAGGCGCTTCACCGGCGCACTTCAAGCTTTTCCGCCCCGTTGGGGCGAAATCCCGGCGGCGCACGTGCTCATTTGCACTTCCCGTTGCCAGCCTGCGTCAGGGCTCGTAACATTCAGCAACGCTTCAGGTCATCTCAGAAAGGATCGGGCCCATGCGGCGGTCGATTATCGCCTTCAGCACGATCTTTGCGGCGCTGGCCGTGTGCCCCTCCGCGCTTGCCCAGTCGCGGATCGGGGCCGCCTCCGGCGTTCGCAATCAAGTGACCGCAGCGCAAGGCGCAGAGGAGCGCCGCCTCGCCGCCGGCAACCCTGTCCTGCAGAACGACCGCATTCGCACGGGGACCGACAGCGTCGCGCAATTGCTGTTCGCGGATCAGACGACGCTGAGCGTCGG
>JAEWNX010000194.1 GCA_023461135.1 Pseudomonadota bacterium | reverse complement strand
CATGGGATTCGGATGCCAGCGGTAATCGCGGTTGGCGACGCGACTCGGGGGCGCGAGCGCCAATCCTCCGTCACCGCGCACATCGACGCCCGGCGCCAAGCCGACGCGATTGGGAATGCAAATATCTGGTGCACAGCTCAAATAGATGTGCACGCCCCCGTTCGGCGTGCGCACTCTCGGCCCGTAGGGGATAGCATCGCCATGGCCGCGAGCGAGCGCGCCTAGGCTGGAGATGCCATTCGCGTCGGAGGCGTGATTGCGATCGAGATCGATCACCAACACGCCGCCGCCGGTCGCTATCGCGAGGCCATCGGCATGTGGCGCGGCGCGAAAAGCAGCGCGCACGCTCGCTTCATCGCAGCTGGCGGTGCCGCGCCAGCCACGCATTGCTGGCCGTTTCAGACCCGTCACCATCGGTACCGGCGCAAACCCTAAAGCCGCATAGGCGAGGGCGGCATCAAGCACGGCTCGCTGCGCCGTCGTTTTGGCGGACCCGGTCATGCTGCAGGCCCGCGTTCGGCGGCGCGCGCAGCAAGCCACGCTTCGATTTCGTCCTCGCGAAATCCCACGCGGTTAGGCGACAACCGGATGGGTTTAGGAAACGAGCCTCGCCGGCTGATGCGCCACAGAGTGGCGCGGCTCACGCCGAGCCGCTCGCAGACCCGGCGGGCTGAGAGGATAGCGGTGGTGTTCTTCATCATCTGCTCCATGCGCGTGGCGCAGGAGTGCGCAAACGCGTGCAGCGATGATCAGCGGCGCCTGGACCATGCGGGGTTCAGCGCAGGCGGTTTCAGAGGTTTTTCCGACACGCTAGACGTATCCGTCTGTTTCTACGTGCTAAAGTACCTGTGGATAACGTTGGCAGCCCTCAAAAGTCGGCGCGTTCGCGTGTCAAGCCGTGGGCGTAGTTCGGTGGCGTCGGGCAACGCGGCGCACTTCGTTGCGTCGGCCGCGCGCTGCTTCGCGTCGCTCCCACCGGCGTTCTTCGTGAAAGCCGAACGGATCTCGGGCGGCAAGTACGGCAGCTTCGAACGCCGCGGCGTCAGCGCGAGGCTTGCTGAGTGTTAGCAACCGCAGGATTGCCCTGTCTTCGCCGGAAGCGCGGCAACTTTGATACGTGAGATTGTAGGCGTGGCGGCTGCCCCAAAGCCTGGCGCCCGGCGGCAAGAACAATGCGCGCACGCGCCGGCCTGTGAACGGGCAGCAAAACCACCAGCGCTCGCCTCCGTAATGCGGCGACGAGCAGGCCAGTGTCACGATCTGGCGAACCGGTGTGCCGCTGCAATTGTAGACCAAGGTCAACCGCGCATCCTTGCTCGACCACTCATACCCGACGGATGCGATCTCGCGATCGTGACTCGACCAACGCCAGCACCCCCTCGTGCGTGCGTTTGGCTTCAAAGCCGAGCGTGTCGCAGGCGAAGCGAGATCGAGATTGAGGCTCGCTTCGCACGTGACGTGCTGAGCCAGTCGGCCGCTTCCGAACCCGCCCATTTGAATCTCCAGATAATCCGAAATCCAAAGACCAAGCTTAACGGCACGCGTGCGTGCGCGGTGTTTGAATTGTATGCGGGGCGCGACCCACCGTTGTTGCGCCGCCGGCCGTAGATACTGGTTATGAGGCGTCTGGTTTGGCGCCGAGATCCGTCCTCAGCACGAGGAGCAGGGGAGGGCAGGGATTGGCCCGATGCGGACGCCCGCGCGCTCTGCTAATGGATACCGATGCCGGTCATTTCCGAAACCCACGTGGCCGTCAGGTTCTACGGCGACGACCTTGATCCCGACGAGTTGAACAGGCGCCTCGGAGCGCTGGCGGAGTCCGCTGCCCGGAAAGGCGATGTCACTCGTTCGGAAAAGACGGGGCGAGAGCGCACGGCGAAAACGGGGCGCTGGATATTCCGCGTTGAACGGCGCGAACCCGGTGATCTGGATGGTCAAATCCGCGAGCTATTTGGCTCGCTCACGTCAGACCTAAGCGTTTGGCGCGAGTTAGCTGCGAAGTATGATCCCGATCTGTTTGTCGGGTTGTTTATGAAGGAAACGAACGAAGGAATCGAAGTGAGCGTGGATTGTCTCGCCATGCTCACGGAGCGCGGCATAACTCTAAGCCTTGACGTTTACGGGCCCTTAGAGACACCAGAGGTGTCAGAGGAATGACGGGCATTCTAAGAGGGTTTTTGAAATTCCTTGGGGTGATCGTCGCCGCCGCCCCGTTTGTCCTGCTCGGGGTAGTCTCGCTCACTAGTACGACGAGTCTTGCCGTCGTCGCCCCAAGCGGGCTTTGGATGCTGGCGGCAATCTTCATAGTGCCTGTTTTGCTCGGCGTCGCTCTATGGCGTCTATCAGCTATGGTCCGCTAGCGGCGAAATCACGACAGCTGCGCGGGTGATGCCGGAACGTCTGGGTTTGATCGATACCGCCGCTTGAATGTACGTCCGTCACCTCACGCCACCGTTGCGGGGACGCGACTGTGCGTGCTTTCCCTCGCGCCCCGTAGCCGCTAATTCAACGCCGCGGCCCACTTCCAGGTCCGCAGCGCCAATGACGCATTCGCCGATAAGCAGCCTCAGAGCGTATGGCGCTTTTGGAACAGCTGCTGCTTCTCAAATCTGCTAACGTGACCGCGACTGCCGGAATGCCTCCAAGTGTCGTGTTCTTCGGATGGACGCATGATAAAGGAATTTGGCTGGAGCCATGCACTGCATGACGCGTTCGAACCGCATGCCGCAGCAGGTTTGTCGCCCGCGCGCGTCGTAGCGCATCATCGCGGCCTTTGGCGGCTTGTCACGCGTGAAGGCGAATGTGTGGGCCGGCTCAGCGGGCGCTTAGCGGCCGAGGCGGCAGCGGGCGGGCATCCGGTGGTGGGCGATTGGCTTGCCATTGCCCGTGTCGAGAATGAAGGCGATGCGCTGATCCACGCGGTGATGCCGAGGAAAAGCGCGTTCGCGCGCCGGGCGGCGGGCGGTGTCGGGGTGCAGATTGTCGCCGCCAATGTCGACATCGCGTTCTTGGTCGCTGGGTTGAACAATGATCTCAATCCGCGCCGACTCGAGCGCTATCTGGTGGCGGCGCGGGATAGCGGCGCGGCGCCGGTCATTGTGCTGACTAAGCTGGATTTGAGTTTGGACTCGGATGGCGAACGCCAAGCGATCGCTGACATTGCGGCTGGCGCACCGGTGGTGACGTTATCTGCGCTGACCGGTGAAGGGCTCGATGTGCTCGGTCGCTGGCTGCAGCCGGGCGTGACCGCGGCGTTGCTGGGAAGTTCCGGCGCGGGCAAGTCGACTTTGCTCAATGCCTTGGCGGGCGAGCAGTTGATGTCGACAGGGCCTGTGCGGGAGGCGGATGATCGTGGGCGCCATACTACGACGCATAGGGAGCTATTCCGTCTGCCCAGCGGTGCGCTTCTGATCGACACGCCCGGCATGCGCGAACTTGGCTTGGTTGCAGAGGATGCAGCACTCGATGAGAGTTTCGCCGACATCATGGCGCTCATTCCCGCATGCAAGTTTTCCGACTGCGCGCATACAGTGGAGCCGGGTTGCGCGATTCTCGCCGCGCTGTCGGATGAGAGTTTGAGCGCGGAGCGCTGGCAGTCGTATCTGAAGCTACAGCGCGAACTGTCTTTCGTAGTCCGCAAGGAAGATCCGGCGGCCGAGGCCGCGAACCGTGCGCGATGGAAGCAGATCCACAAGACTCAGCGCGCTAAATACAAACACCGCCGCGACAGTGACGCCAGTTAGCGGTCTGCCGGCCAATGTCCGGTGTCGGCGAAAGCGCGCCGTTGCCGGCGGCGCTATCCTACTGGCCGGATTGAATCGAGGACGCCGTTCAAGAAATATGGCCATCGGGCGCGCGGTGGCCCATTGCGGACATTGGCAAGTCAGCGGGCAGCTAGGGCGACAAGAATTTTCCTGGACGCGTCCACGTGCTCGGCCACTTGCCGCCATCTACGATGTGGCAAAGCTCTGACACCGTCAGATTTTCGGGCAGAAACAGCTGGGCGCGGCGAAGGCGGCCATGACTGTCTTCAATCAGAGGCCACTCCAGCGGACGCTTGCTTTGTATATCTTCTATGGCCCACTCGATCCGCTCAGGGTCGAATTGCGATGACACGAACATGAGGTCGGTGTTGGGACCGTAGGTGAAGTCGTCCAACTCGAAGGCTTGCTGAACGCATTTGAGCACAAAGCTCATAGTGTCATCGGACACGGCGGGTTCCTCGGCGTGCGGGAGCCGATAGTACCATTGAAGCCGGGAAAGTCTGCAATCGGCGACGTCATTCCGGTCAGAAGGGCAGTGCGCCAACGACTGCATCGGAGAGGGTAAGTCAGTCGCCGAAATCGTTGCTACGGCTTAGGGTGGCCCGGAACGGAGATTCACGCACAGGCTATGGCGTTGTGGTCTCAGGTGACGTCAAGACGATCTGGGGTTGGCCGGAGGCGTCGCGCAGAACCAAACCATCTTCCTCGCGAATTATGGTGCGAGTGCCATTCAGAGCGTTCAACACTGGTGCGTTCAGAGGCCAAGTATTAGCTGGCCGCCGCCCGTCTCGTCTTATGCATGTGCCCGCGAGGATCACTCCGACCTCAAGCGTAATTTCGTTTTCGACGAGCCGGTAGGTGCCGACAAATGCGCCACAGGCAGACGCACCTTCGACCATTCCTTCGGCAAATCTAATCCAGCCGGTGTGGCTAAAGAGGTCACGCCAACGAACGAGCGATGTGCCGTCGTTGTATGACGCGATGACCCATTGCCGGTCCTCCAACGGGATGGGGGCTGTCGGTGCTTCATCTGCGCGTGAAGTGGCGCAACCCAAAAGAAAGCAGATGGCGATTAGGACGCGGCCGAGGCGCATGAAGCACTGTAGCATGGAATGTCAGTTATCGGCGACGGCGTGCCGGATTTACGGGTAGGGCGGGAACGGCTGGATTGGAGCGCGCCTGCCACTCGACAAATTTCACCGATGGCGCGGATCTGGCCCAATTCAGACC
>JAEWNX010000193.1 GCA_023461135.1 Pseudomonadota bacterium | reverse complement strand
CCCCCCCCGCGCCGCGGGGGCCCCGGGCCGGGCGGCTTTGGGGCTCCCGCCGGTGGGCGACGGGTGGGTGGAAAAATCGCGGTGGGGTTGCTTGCGCTGGCTCCACCGCGTCTTTCCCTGCCGATCTCACCGCACACGCGATGCATTCAACAGCGTTAAGCGACGAAGCCGCGAGCGCGCGCGACGCTTAGCGCCTGCAATATCAGCGGTTGTTCCGAATTGCTCCGCCCATCGACGACGAGGTGTCGTGCGCATTGCCGCCTCCGCCGACATTCACCGCGCCGCCCATCGAAGCGGACGCATCGTAAGACTGGCTTGCGAATGCACTGATTTCGCCGCCCATCGAAGCGGAGGCGTCGACAGTTGCACATTGCATGTCGTTCGCGCGGACGTAGCCGCCCATCGATGCGGAGACATCGTGTCTGCGGCAGGCGCCGGCGATCCGAACTTCTCCGCCCATGGATGCAGAACTGGAAACGCCATTGCACTGCGCGCCGGTGATGTTCGCAGCGCCGCCCATTGACGCCGCGGCAGTGAAGTTGTCGCAGGCTCCGCCTGTGAGATTCGCCGCGAGTTGAGCGCCGCGCGACGCGGAAACGCTTTCGACCGCCGGCGCGGTGATACGCACCTGGGCGTCGAGACGCGGGCTGCGCCCGAACAGCGGACGGCGCGCGTCCTCGATGTAGAGGGTGCGGCCATCGACGCGCGTGCGGATGCGGTTCGCGTCGGCGCCGGTGACTTCCACGGCGTAGCTGTCGCCGATCGCAACCGACACGGTGATGCGGTCTTCGGCATCGACGGCCTGGAAGCCTGAGAGGGCGCGGGTCTCGGCGGCGGCCGGCGCGGCCAGCGCCACGGCGATCAAGGCAGGCGCGAACAGGCGTTTCATGACTCTCCTCCTAGCGGGCGCGCGGCTGCTCGGCCGTTTCCGCCGCTCTCCTAAGGGGTGGATGCGCCCCGTCCGCGCTTTGGATGCGGGCCTAAGTGATGTTGCCGCGGGCGAAATCGCGGGTGAGGCCCCGGAGCATGTCGGGGGCGCTGCGGCGGTCGAAGCCGATCGCCTCGGTGTAGTCGACAAGGGCGGCGTGTTCGCGCTCGTCGAACCGGCCGTCGGCCACGAAAACCGACAGCAGCGCCTTCAGCAGCGCCACCTTCTGGTCGCGGGAGAACAACTTCGCGCGTGACGCCAGATAGGCGACCAATTCGTCCTTCGAGAGCCGCGCCTTGGCGAAGGCCGTTTCAACGACTCGGGTATTGTACGTGGGGCCCGCCAGGTCGCCGATCGCCCCCGCCACCGCACGGCGCTCCTCGTCATTGACGCGGCCGTCGACCTTGGCGGCGTTGACCAGGGCCTCAAGCGCAAAATCGGTGAAACTCGCCCCCACCGTGCGCTCGGCCTTTCGCGCGCGCAGCGAGCGAACAAATGTGCGCAGTCCCAGCCAGGCCGCGCCCACGACCACAAGCAGAAACAGCGCCAGCGTCGCGCCCGCCGCGTCCTCGTTCAGAGGCGCGGGCGCGTCCGCGATCGTTACGTTTGCAAACAGCATCGTGAATCGCATGGTCCGTCCCGGCAGGAACTTCCCATGCTCCGGCGGCGCCGTCCATCGGCTTGACCCGCCAGACGAGCGCCATAGGTCAGGCGAAAGGCGGGGGCGCATTGAAACACGAGGCGCCGCCATGAAAATCCGTGACGTAATGACCCCCGACGTGCGCACGATTGCGCCGTCCGCCACCATTCGCGAGGCCGCTCAGATCATGGCCGAGACCGATGTCGGCGTGCTGCCGGTGGCCGACAATGAGCGGCTGCTCGGCATGCTGACCGACCGCGATATCGCCGTTCGCGCGGTCGCCGCCGGCCGCACTCCGGATACGTCGGTGCGCGACGCGATGAGTCCCGAGATCAAATACTGTTTCGACGACGATGAGGTGGACGAGGTCTGTGAGAACATGGCTGACCAGCAGGTGCGCCGCCTGCCCGTGGTCAACCGCGAGAAGAACCTCGTCGGCATCGTCTCGCTCAGCGATCTCGCGCGCCAGGCCGACAGCGAGGCGGCCGGCGAAGCGTTAGAAGGCATCACGCAACCGGGCGGCCAGCACTCGCAGCGGCCCGTGCACTGAGCGGAGGCGTCCATGCGCTGTGACGTTTGCGGCAACGACTACGACAAGACGTTCCAGGTCACGCGCGATGGACGCACCATGACGTTCGACGCGTTCGAGTGCGCCATCCATGCGATGGCGCCTCGCTGCGCGCATTGCGCCTGCACTGTGATCGGCCACGGCGTGGAAGCCGAAGGCGTGATCTATTGCTGCGCGAGTTGCGCTCGACACGAAGGCGAGCGCGGTCTGAAGGACCGCGACAACTAGAGCGACATCGCGGTCACGCGATTGCGCTGGCCGAGATAGGCGGCGTTGAACATCTGACGGGCGGCGTTCGCGCCACTGCGATCGCCGCGCATGCGCCGCGCTTGCGAAAGCCCCCAATACGCGTACGCGTCGTTCGGGCTGTCGATCAGCGTTTGGAGAAACTCCATCTCCGCCACGGCCGGCTGATTGTTGAGCAAATACGCCGCGCCGAGCGTGCGCCGGATCGGGTAATAGATATACGGCGGCTCCGTGTATGGCACACGCGTTTGCGCTTCGGCGGCGGCGCGGAGTTCGGCGATCGCGGCGGGATAATTCTGCTCGGCCATGTACGCTCTTCCAAGAAGCACGCGGCGATAGATGCTCAGTATCTCCTGGGCCGGTACGCCGCTCTCGTTGAGCGCGGTGAAATCGCCCGCATTGATCAGCGCCTGCAGCGACTCCGCCTCGATGCGAGCTTCGGCGACGCGGC
>JAEWNX010000192.1 GCA_023461135.1 Pseudomonadota bacterium | reverse complement strand
GCTTTCATGTGCGATGATGTTGTGCGGCGCCGGCGTTGCGGCGGCGCAGGCGCCTGACCGGCAAGCCTTCCGCGCCATCTACGAAGAACTGGTCGAGATCGACACGTCGCCGTCAACGGGCTCCTGCACCCGCGCTGCGGAAGCCATGCTCACGCACTTGCGGGCGGCCGGCTATTCCGAACAGGACGCGCGCGTGATCGTACCCGATGGCGCGCCGGGCGACGGCAATGTCGTCGCCGTGCTGCGCGGCGCATCACGCCAGCGCGCTATGCTGCTCCTGGCGCACATCGATGTGGTGGACGCGCGGCGCGACGATTGGGAGCGCGACCCGTTCACGCTCGTTGAGGAGAACGGCTACTTTTACGCACGCGGCGCCGCGGACGACAAAGCTATGGCCGCCATCTGGGTCGATTTGATGGTCCGGTTGCGCCGCGAAGGCCTCCGCCCGCGCCGCACAATCAGGATGGCGCTCACCTGCGGCGAGGAGACATCCAACCGCGTCAACGGCGTCGATTACCTGCTGCGCAACAACCGCGAATGGATGGCCGCGGATTTCGCCATCAACGAAGGCGCCGGCGGCGTGCTTTCGGCGGACGGCCGCCAGATCGCGCTCAATGTGCAAGCGGGCGAGAAAATCCATCAGGTCTATACGCTGAGCGTCACCAATCCCGGCGGCCACTCTTCACGGCCCGTGCCGGAGAACGCGATCTACCGGCTGAGCGCGGCGCTCGGCCGCTTGTCCGGCCACCAGTTTCCCATCGAGCTCACGCCGGTTACGCGCGCCTATTTCGAACGCATGGCGCCTATCGTCGGCGGCGAGATGGGCGCGGCGATGACGGCGATAGCGCGCAATCCGAGCGATAGCGCGGCGCAAGCGACGCTCGCGAGCGACGCCACCTACAATGCGGTCATGCGCACCACGTGCGTGGCGACGCAGCTCGATGCGGGTCACGCGCCGAACGCCCTGCCGCAGCGCGCCGTCGCCACCCTCTCCTGCCGCGTGATGCAAGGAACGACGCCGGAGCAAGTGCAAGCGGAGCTGCAGCGCATCGTGGCCGATCCGCAGATCGCGGTCGAAATCGTGCGCCGCCGCGAGGGCTCGCAGGCGCCGCGCCTCACGCGCGAGATCATGGCGCCCGTCGAACGCGCAGCCGCGCGTCTCTGGCCGGGTGTGCCGATCGTGCCGATGATGACCGCGGGCGCTACCGACGGGCGCTTCCTCAACACCGCCGGCATCCCGACCTACGGCATGAGCGGCATGTTCTCCGTGCCCGGCGAAACCAACGCGCATGGCCTCAACGAAAAGATCCGCGTGCAATCGCTCTATGAAGGCCGCGACTTCCTGGAAGCGATCGTGCGGGATTACGCGCGCTAGGCCGCCTGCTGCGCGCCCGGCGCGGCTTGCGCCGGCAAATGGCACGTCACGGTGACGCCCCGCCCCGGCTCACTCGCAAGCGCCACCCAGCCGCCGTGCATCTCGACGAACGAGCGCACCAGCGCCAAGCCGAGGCCCGCGCCGCGCCGGTCACCGCTCTCGAATGAATCGAACGCGCGCGCCTGCTGCTCGAACGCCATGCCCTTGCCGGTGTCGGCCACGGTGAGACGCACGACGCCGTCGAGCCGTTCGGCTGAGACGGTGATCGTGTCGCCGCGTTCGGTGTGGCGCAGTGCGTTGGAGAGAAGCTGCACAATAATCTGCGTGATGCGCTTCTGATCGGCCTGGATCTCGCCGATCTTCGGATCACATTTGACGCGGATCGGCACTTCGGTGTCGCGCGCCTTCGAGGCGGCCATTTGCACGCTCTCGCTGATGGTCTCGTAGATGTCGACCTGAGCCAGATCGAGCTGCACGTTGCCGGCTTCGACCATCGCCACGTCAAGGATGTTGTCGATCAGCTTGGAGAGATTGCTGGACGCCTCGATAATGGCGCCGGTGGCGTCGATCTGGCGGTCGTTTAAGGGGCCATAGACCTTGTGCGCCAGCATTTCGGCGTTGCCGTAAATCGCCTGGAGCGGATTGCGGAGCTGGTAGGAAACGTTCTCGACGAACTGGCCTTTCAGCTTGTCCGCTTGCTCGAACGCTTCAGCGCGCTCGCGCAGCGCATCCTCGACGCGCCGGTCCGCGGTGATGTCCTGGAATGCAACCAGCGTCGCGCCGTCGGGCAGCGGACGTGTGAGGAATTTCAGCACGCTCTCGTCGCTGCGGCGCATTTCGCCGCGATACTCGGTGCGCGCCTCGGGCGACGGATCGGTGATGCGCGCGCGCACCTGCGCCCACACGGCGCGATCGTGAAACAGCGTCTGGCAGAGCTCGATCACCTTTTCGAACGGCATGTCGTCTTCGAGCTGGCCCGCATCGAGCAGCCACATTTCCTGGAAGGCGGCGTTCGATAGCTTGAGCCGCCCGTCGAGGCCGAACACGACGACGGCTTCGTGCAGCTTGTCGAGCGCGGCTTTCTGCGTCTGTACCAGCGCGTCGTAGGAACTCTTCAGTGCGACTTCGTTGGTGATGTCGGAGAAGATCATCAGCAAGCCGCCGTTCGGGTGGCGCTGACGCGCGATGCGCAGCATGCGTCCGTCCGGCAGCACCCAGAAGTCCTCCGGCAGGTCGGCGACCTCCTGATAGAGCGCCAGTTCGCGCGCGCGCCATTCGGCGTAGTTCGCATGCGCGGGCAGCTTGCGCTTCTCTTTCAGATAATCGAGCCATGCGGCGTGCGCGGGCTGTTCCTGCAGGAACCCCGGGTCGAGATTCCACATCTGCTCGAACGCGCGATTGTGGAACACGAGCCGCTTCTGCGCATCGAACACCGCGATGCCCTCGGCCAGGTAGTTCAGCGTTTCGTCATGCGCGCGCTGCTGCTTGGAGATCTGCTCGCGCGCGTTTTCGCTGTCGGTGACGTCGATGGCGATGCCCGCGGCGCCGCCGGCGACAGGGCTGACACGCAGCCGCAGCGTACGCAATTGCCCGCCGACGACGGCCGAGCGCGTTTCTTCCACGGCTTCGCCGAGTTCGATCGCCTTGCGCGCCAGATCGACCGCGCCCTGATCGAGCTGCAGATTGCGTGCAATGGCCTGATCCAGCGACTTGGCTTCAAGCGCCGCGAGGTAATCCGGGTTCGCCCATTCCAGCTTCAGCGCGCCGTTGACGCGCCAGCCCATGAACGGCGCGGCGTTCCACATTTCCAGGAACGCCGCCGGATCGCGCGCGATGACTTCGCGGCCGGCTTCGATGCGGCCGCGCGCGCCGCCCTCTTCCACGCCCCGCACGCTGGCGTCGAGGATCCACACCACGGCGCGCGCGCCGGCGGTGCGTCCATCGACTTCGACGTAGACGCCGTCGGGAGTCGAAATCTTCAGCGAGAACGGCGCGCCTTCACGGCGCAAGCGCGCAAGCACCGGCGCCAGGCGCGATTGGCCGCCCGTGGCGTCCACTGCGTCGAACACGGAGAGGCCTTGCAGGATGCGGACAGCGGGCTCTGCCGCGATCGCCGCATCCGAAAAACGCAGCAGGCTCGCGAGCGCGAGCGGCGAGCCGTAGATGCGCGGCGCGCCCCATTCGCCTTCGCCGGGGCGCGCAACGGCGTCTTCCCAGATCAGCACGACGCCGGGATGCGCGCCAAAAATCGCATCGGCCCAGGCGACTTTGTCTTCGAGATCGCGCGCGCGGCGCTTCCACGCATCGACGCCGCCGCGCGCGCCGTCGGTAACGCGCAGCGCCCACAGCACAGCCGCAATCGCAATCGCAGCCGAGCCAGCCGCCACAAGCAGGCTTGCGTATCCGCCGTCCAAAGCCGACCCCAATTCCATCTGTCGGCGAAACGAATCGCCGAGCCCCGACGGCCATCCTCCCGCAGCGGGGCGCCGAAGCAAACCGCGCGAGTGAGCAGAAGCGTTAACAAGCGCTTAAAAGGATTTACGCGCGGTTAAGTTAAGGAAGCTCAACGCATTTTCATGCGCTCAGCCGGTGCGGCGGAGTTTTTCCACAGCGTCGCGCGCCGCGTTCAGCGCGGGCCGCAGCGGCTTTGCGCGCACGCCGCGGTCGGCCAACCTGCTGGCGCCCGAGATGCGAAACACGAACGGCATGCGGTAGCTCGCGCCAAAGCGCACATGTGTGTCGGGCTTGGGCTCGAACCTGGCGCGGACCAGCGCCTCGCGCGCGGCCTCGAAGAACACGTCGGACGGCCATGCATAGACGCAGTGCGCGTTCTTCACGACGCCGCCGGCTCCGACCTCGAATTCCACCACCGCCACGCCTTCAACGCCAAGCCGGCGCGCGAGCTTGGGATAACGCGCACGCAACGGGCCGGTGAGCTGCCACGGCATGGCGTCTTCGGATTGTTCGCCCGGATCGCCCGATTTCCACACCACGCAGCACGCCCCGCCCGGCAGGCCTTGGCGCATGCGCAGAATCTCAAGCCGCGACGCGCGCTTCTCGCGCACCCAGTCGGCGAGGTTCACCAATAGCAGCACAAGACCGAGGACGACGGCGCCGGAGGCGAACAAAGAGAAGCCGCCCGCCCACCCTTGCGCGCGCAGGATGCCTGTCAGCGACAAGTGCACGACGACGACGACGACGAACAGCGTTGCGTAGAAGATCGCACGCAGCGTCAGGGCTGAAATCGTGCGTGTCGCCGAAACCAGCATCTAGCGGGCGCGCCTCCTTGGCCTCTTTCATGCCCCTCCACCGCAATTGGCGCAATGCTCCCACATGACGCGGTCGCGCGAACGTACTAGCCTGCGCCAGGAGCCGCTGACATGAAGCACGTGCTTTGCGCAATCGCCGCGACAATGACGCTCGCCGCCTGCAGCCTGACGGAGCAGGCGCCGCCGCGCGCCGCACCGCTGACCATGGCCGACGCCTCGGAAGGGCGCCGCCTTGCCGAGATCCACTGCTCGACATGCCACGCCATTGGCGAGGAAGGGTCCAGCCGTCACCCGATGGCGCCGCCATTCCGCACCCTGTCGCGTGACTATCCAGTGACCGCGCTGGAAGAGGCGTTCGCGGAAGGCATCCTCGTTGGCCATCCGGACATGCCGGAATTCCGCCTGGAGCCGGCGCAGATCGATGCGATCATCGCCTACATCCAGAGCATTCAGGAACAGCGCGCCGGCTAAGCCTCGATAGAGCCGGCGCCGCGCAGTCACCGCAACTCCCGCGCGCATTTCGGTGGGCAGGGACGCCTGGATGTTTGCGCGCGTTGCGGTTGACGGTTACCTGTGTCCGGGGGGACGCCGATGACCGCAGAACGCCGGTACGCCGCTTTCATCAGCTACAGCCATGCCGACGAAAAGCTCGCCGCGTGGCTCCATCGCAAGCTGGAGGCCTATCGCGTCCCTGGCCCGCTGATCGGGCGCACGACGTCGCACGGCCGCATCGGCAAGCGGATCGGCAAAGTCTTTCGCGACCGCGCCGAACTCAGCGCCGACAACGATCTCGGCGGCGAAATCCGCGCTGCGCTAGAGGGTAGCGATGCGCTGATCGTTCTCTGTTCGCCGCGCTCGGCGCAGAGCCGCTATGTCAACGAGGAGATTCGCCACTTCAAATCGCTGGGCCGCGGCGCGCGCATCATGGCGGGCATCGCCAGTGGAGAGCCGCACGCCGCCGGGCAGGACGAGTGCTTCCCGCCCGCTCTGTTGGGCCAGCTCGGCGCCGATGGCGCGATCTCAGCCACGCCCGAGCCGCACGAGCCGATCGCCGCCGATTTTCGCCGCGGCAAGGACGAACACGAGGGCGCCAAGCTCAAACTCATCGCCGGTCTGCTCGGCGTCGGGCTCGACGATCTGATCCAGCGCGAGCGGGTCGCGCAGCGCTGGCGCATGCGCGCGGTCGCTGCGCTCGCCACCGTGTTCGCTGGGCTTGCCGTTGCGGCGGCGGGATTCGCGGTGCTCGCCGATCGCAACGCCGCCGAAGCGCGGCTGCAGGCGGGTCGCGTGACCGAGCGGCTGGCGGCGCAACAATTGCGCGCCGGCGATATCGGGCAAGGCGTCGATCTTCTCAGCGGCATCGCCGGCCAGCCGCAGGTCGTCTCACTTGAGCGCGTGCATGCGATCGCCGCGGGCCTGACGCCGCTGCGAGACGTGACGGCGCGACTGCCGCCCTGGACGGCGTTCAAATGGAATGGGCGCGCCTATGTTCGCGGCGCCGACGCCGTGCATGACCTGGGCGAGTTCGCGCCCGCGCATTGGATTCGGGAAGGACGCTTCATCGCGCTCCTGAACAATGAGGACGCCATCCTCGTGTTCGACACCCAAGGCGGCGCCGTCACCGCGCGCGAAACCGCCGGGCGCAGCTTCTGGCCTTGCGCGGTCGAAACCAATCCACGCGGCGGCTTCGACATTTTCGGCATCACCCAGGCCGGCGCGACGATGGGCGGGACGAGCTACTCGCGCTGGCGCATCGACGCCGCCGGCGCCGTCATTTTCGAATCCGGCGACCGCGACATGCCGTTCGGGCGCGCGCCGCCCTGTGAATTCGGCGACATCTCCCCGGCGATACAAACCGTGTCGGCGCTCGCCTTCCCGGCCGCGCGCGATGAGAGCGCGCTCTGGCGCAGCGAGCCGGCGAACCGCGCGACAGCCGACTGGATCGAACGCAGCTTTGCTGGACCCACCGGGCTGAACGCCGAAGCGCTGCAATTGTTGTTCTCGCGCGGCTTGGACGGCGGCGCCGATTGGTACGGCGTGCATGGGTTCACGGCAGGCGACAGCGCATTCGTCATGGGCGCCGAGGATTTCGGCATGGCCGGCGAGAGCTGGGCATTTTGCGCAGCGCGCGCGCGCGACGGGGCCTGCCGCACGTTCTCGTATCCCCTGATCGCTGGAACGCTGGGCGGCATCCGAGTTTCTGACGATGGCCGCTCCGCTGCCGCGTTCGGCTTCTCCGTCAGCATGCTGGACTACACTGCCGACTGGGCTGCGCGCGAGCTCGCGTGGCAAACCGACGATGAAGCGCCGTATCCGGAGCGCGTGACGGTGACGGGCAATTTGTTCATCGCCAGCGGCGGGACCTTCTCAGAGTGGCGCTCGCCCGAAGCGCTGAACGCGCTCGGACGCATTCGCGACGTGGCGTTCAGTCCGGACGGCGCGTCGCTGGCTCTGATTACGTCGGACGGGCTCTATACCTCCGGCGTGGACGGCGCAGGGCTGGCGCGCACGCCATTCGCGATCGACACCGGCGAGTTGCGCGGCGTCGTCTGGCGCAACGACGGCGTGCTGATCCTGGCGCTGTCCGATCTGTCACTCGCCGCCGTCGGCCGCAACGGCGCGCTGACCTGGGACCGCCTCTCGCTGGCGAGCCGGTTCGCGCCCTGCGACGTCGCCGACTCGTACCCGGAAGACTACGAGAACACGATCTGGCTCGCCGCCAATGCCGAGGCGTCGCTGATCGTGCTTGGACGAGGCGACTGCGCCATCGTGGTCGACGCTGATCTCGGCGCGCCCGTTACGGGCCTGGTGCGCCTCGACACCGAGGCCGCGCGCGCGCCGCTTTTGTTCGATCGCCCACGCATCCGATCGCGCGGCAGCGCACTTGAACTGGATTTCTACTGGTCCACCTTCGCGCGCAGCGGACTTCCCGCAGGCCAAGACCTCGCACCGCTCACCGGCCGTATCGGCGGCGCCCTGGTTTCTTCGCTCGCGGCGCTTGAGCAAGAGAGACGTTAGGCGCGAGCCTACAGCTTCGCGTCAGCCTGATATCGGGAGGCCATTATGAAGTGGATTGGCATGTTCTTCGCCGGCGCATTCTGGGTGGCCGCCGGACCGGCGTTCGCCGATGAACCATGGCGGCCGGCGCAGGTCTGGCTGGTGTACGAATGGGAGGAAGAGGACGCGGTCGATTCCCACGTACTGGTGCTCAACGTGTCGGGCGCCGAGGCCCGCGTGAGTTGCCACGTTTACGCCGAAACGGGCGCACGCGCCGAACGCGCCTCGCAGACCAAGACCTACGCGGCCGGCGCGTCACGCTCGAACGAAGGCGGCTCGGTCCCGTGCGGGTTCACCTTCGCCGGTGCTCGCCGTGGATGGGCGGTCATCTCCAGCCCCACGCCGATCATCGTGCGCGCTGAGCGCTGTCAGCGCGGCGCGGGCGCGGGATGCGCGCCGCTCGAAGTCAGGCCGCTCGATTGCCGCACGCCGGCGGGACTTGAAGCCGCGTGCCGGCATGCGCCGCCGACGCTGTTGGAACTCTCGCCGGAAATGCGCGAACGCCTGCTTGACCCCGGCGTGCTGCCCCGCCC
>JAEWNX010000191.1 GCA_023461135.1 Pseudomonadota bacterium | reverse complement strand
CCTCCGGCCCGCATGCGCGCCGGGAGGCGCGCGCTCCACCCCGCAAGCGGCGCAGGCTTGCCAAACCCAGCTCGAATCTCTACCAGCCGTCCATGGAAATCCGTGAAGCTTTGACCTTTGACGACGTGCTCCTCGAACCGGGCGCGTCCGAAGTGCTGCCGGCCGACGTCTCCACCAGGACGCGCCTCACCCGCGGCATCGAGCTCAACATCCCGCTCATCTCCGCCGCGATGGATACGGTGACGGAAGCGCGCCTCGCCATCGCCATGGCGCAGGCCGGCGGCATGGGCATCCTTCACCGCAACATGACCCCGGCGGAGCAGGCCGATCAGGTCCGCGTGGTGAAAAAGTTCGAGAGCGGCATGGTGATCGATCCGATCACGATCCACCCCGACCAGTCCGTCGGCGAGATCATCCTGATTAAGGAAACGCGCCGGATTTCCGGCTTCCCGGTGGTGGATCGCGAGAGCGGCAAGCTCGTCGGCATCCTCACCAACCGCGACATGCGCTTCGCCGAACCGAGCGAGCGGGTCGCCGATCTGATGACGAAGACAAACCTCATCACGGTGCGCGACGGCGTGAACGAGGGCGAGGCCAAGAAGCTGCTGCACAAGCACCGCATCGAGCGCGTTATTGTGGTCGACGACGCGAACAAGGTGACGGGCCTCATCACCGTAAAGGATTTCGAGAAAGCGCAAGCTTTCCCGAACCGCGCCAAGGACGAACGCGGACGCTTGCTCGTCGGCGCCGCTTCGACGATCGGCGATGCAGGTTACGAGCGCTCCCTGGCGCTGATCGAAGCGGGCGTTGATGTCGTCGTGGTCGACACGGCGCACGGACATTCCAAGGGCGTGCTGCAGGCGGTCGAGCGCATCAAGCGCGCGTCGAACAAGACCCAGATCATCGCCGGCAACGTCGCCACCGCCGACGGCGCAAAGGCGCTGATCGACGCAGGCGCGGACGCCGTGAAGATCGGCATCGGGCCGGGCTCGATCTGCACGACGCGGATCGTTGCGGGCGTCGGCGTGCCGCAATTGACGGCGGTGTTGGACGCGGCGAAGGCCGCGCAGAAGGCCGGCGTGCCGGTGATCGCCGACGGCGGCATCAAGTTCTCCGGCGATCTCGCCAAGGCGCTCGCGGGCGGCGCGGAAGCGGCGATGATCGGCTCGCTGCTCGCCGGCAGCGAAGAGGCGCCGGGCGACATCATCTTGTACCAAGGCCGCTCGTATAAATCCTATCGCGGCATGGGTTCGCTCGGCGCGATGGCGCGCGGCTCGGCCGATCGTTATTTCCAGAAGGAAGTCACCGATCAGATGAAGCTGGTGCCCGAGGGCATCGAGGGCCGCGTGCCGTTCAAGGGACCGGTCGGCAATATCATCCATCAGCTCGTCGGCGGCTTGCGCGCGGCGATGGGTTATGTCGGCGCGAAGGACATGAAGGAGCTGCGCGAGAAGGCGCGGTTCGTGAAGATCTCCTCCGCGGGTCTGCGCGAAAGCCACGTGCACGACGTCTCCATCACGCGCGAGGCGCCGAATTATCCGCTCGGGAGTTAGGCCATGGAGAAGGGCGAGTTTATCCAGATCACGCCCTTCATGCATGTGCCCGACATCGACGCGGCGCTTGCCTTTTTCAATCACGTTCTCGGCTTCAAGACGCTCTTCCGCGATGGGACGTACGCGTATGTGCATCGGGAGACGGTGGGATTTCGGCTGCTGCAAAACCATGGCGACGACGGCGCGCCGCCCGGCAACCGGCGTTTTTGCTATTACATCGACGTGCGCGACGTCGATGCGCTCTATGCAGAGCTGAAGCCCAAGCTCGACACGCTGGCGGCGAAAGACGTGCACGGCCCCGCCGATAAGCCGTACAAGCAGCGCGAATTGCTGGTCCTGGCGCCGGACGGCAACTTGATTGCGTTCGGCCAAGCCATCACATCGTAGGATTGTCACGTTTTTTTGGGGTTCCTCCCATGCGTCCTGGCGCGCGCCAACAGGCGGCCATTGAAATCCTCTCTTCGCTCGAAACGCAGCGCCGTCCCGCCGCCGACGCGGTGAAGGACTGGATGCAGTCGCATCGCTTCGCCGGCTCGAAAGACCGCGCGGAGATCGGCGATCTCGTGTTCGGCGCGCTTCGTTGGAAACAATCGAGCGCGTGGCGAATGAAGGACGACAACCCGCGCGCGGGGGTGTGGGGCGCGCTGCGTTGGGGCTTTGGCTGGACGGCCGAGCAGATCGAGCAGAGCACCTACAACGATCCGCACGCACCGGCGCCGCCGACGGAAGCGGAACGTGCGGCGCTGTCAAACGCAACGCTCGAGGGCGCACCGGCGCATGTCGCCGGCGATTTTCCGGAATGGTTGAGCGAGAGCTTCGCGCGGGCGTTCGGCGACGAGGCGGCGGAGGAAGGCGCGGCGCTCGCCGCGCCTGCCCCGCTCGATCTGCGGGCGAATGCGTTGAAGACGACGCGGGAGAAGCTGATCGCGGCGTTGGGTGAATCTCCGAAGCTGCAAGAACCGCCGTCGCCCGCGCCGTATGCGCCGGAGGGCGTGTGGATTCCTTGGAAGCAGGGGCGGACATTTCCTTGGGCGACGGAGCAGTCGTTTCTGAAAGGCTGGTTCGAGGTTCAGGACGAGGGCTCGCAGTTGGCGGCTCTGATGAGTGAAGCTCAACCCGGCATGCAGG
>JAEWNX010000190.1 GCA_023461135.1 Pseudomonadota bacterium | reverse complement strand
AGTCGCGTCGTCAGAAGCGGCGTAGGCACATTCGGCCCGATGGGGCCGACGCGCCTTCGCCTGTCCAAACCGGTCGTCGCCGCAATCGAAGGCCACGCCGTTGCGGGCGGCGCCGAGCTTGCGCTCTGGTGCGATCTGCGCGTGATGGCGGAAGGGGCGACGTTCGGCATCTACTGCCGCCGCTTCGGCGTGCCGCTGGTCGATCTTGGCACGATCCGATTGCCGCGCCTCATAGGCCACTCGCGCGCGATGGACCTTATTCTCACCGGCCGCCCCGTCGATGCGCGCGAAGCGCTGGCGATCGGGTTGGCGAACCGGATCGCGCCGACCGGTGAAGCACTGGCGTCCGCGGTCGCGCTGGCCAAGGAGATCGCCGCGTTTCCGCAAGCATGCCTGCGCAACGATCGCCTCTCGGCGATCGAGCAATGGGATCTGGAAGAGAATGCGGCCATCGACAACGAAGTCGCGCGCGGGCTGGAGACGTTGCGCTCGGGAGAAACGTCTGCGGGGGCGGCGCGTTTTTCCGGCGGCGAAGGCCGGCACGGCAAGTTCGATTAGACTTGCCCCATCACCGGCACGAGCGCCCCGGTAATGGCGCGCGCATCGTCAGACGCCAGGAACAGCATCACTTTAGCCAGATCGTCCGGCTGCACCCATTTCGACGGATCGGACTTCGGCATGTCCCGGCGATTGCGCTCGGTGTCGAGGATGGACGGCAGCACCGCGTTCACACGCACTTTGCCCTTCAATTCTTCGGCGAGGCTCTCGGTCAATTTGAGCACCCCGGCCTTGGACGCGGCATAGGCGCCGAAGCCCTCGCCCGCTTTCAGCGCGCCAGCCGCGCCGACATTGACGATGGCGCCGCCGGATTCGATCAGGTGCGGCAGCGCCGCCCGCGAGGCGTTCACGGCCGTCTTCAAGTTGAGTTCGTACATGCGATCCCAAACAGCATCGTCGCTGCCTTCGAGCGTGCGCCAGATGAAGCCGCCGGCGATGTTCAAGAGTGCGTCGATGCGGCCCGCTTTCTCGCGCACACGCATCATGGCGGCGTTTGCGTCCGCCCACTTGCTGAGATCGACGCCGCCGATCACGAGCGAGTCTTCGCGCAGATTTGCAGGCGCCGACGCATAATCGACCATGACAGGCCGCGCGCCCAGCACGCGTGCGCGCTCGACTGCGGCCACGCCCAGCACGCCGAAAGCGCCGGTGACGACAACGACTTTTCCCTGCATGCTCGCGCCTCCTACCTGCTTCTAGCGCAGGCGCGGCGCATCCGAAATGGCGTGAGACGGCATCTTTCAAGCGACGAGCAAGGCTCGTTTGCCTTATGCCTCCTTGGGCGTGGCGGCTCTTCCCAGCCGCCCGCCTCTTTTCTCAGCCGCGGGTCTTCATCTCAGCCAGTACGCGCTGGGCGTAGGCGCGGCTGACCGGCACTTCGTCACCGCTCTCGAGCACGGCCATCAACCGCCCGTTGGCGTCGCGGCGCACGGCCTTCAGGCGCTTCCAGTTCACGAACGCCGAGCGGTGCACGCGCAGCATCACGTTGGGATCGAGCTTGGCTTCCAGGTGCGACATGGTTTCGCGATGCAGCAGCGTGCGCCCTTCCCAATAGAGGCGCACGTAATCGCGCTCGGCCTCGATGCGCTCGACATCCACCACAGGCACGCGCAGGAAGCGCCCGCGGTCGCGGATCCAGAATTCCTTTTCGTACCGGGGCCCTTCCCGCTCCTCCGCTTCCTTCTTCAGCGCGTCGAGCACGGCGGCGAGCTCTTCGGCGCGGCGTCCGGCGTCCTTTGCCGCGCGGCGTTGGCGCGCGCGGCCGAGGGCCGAGGCGAGCCGCTCGAACTCCACTGGCTTCAGCAGATAGTCGATGGCGGAGGTTTCGAACGCCTGGACGGCGTAGGAATCGAATGCCGAGACGAAAATCACTTCCGGTCCACCGGCGTCCTCGACGGCGTTGGCGACTTCGAAACCGTTTGCGAGCGGCATGCGGATGTCGAGCAGCACGACGTCCGGCTTGAGATCGCGCATGGCGTTGATCGCCTGCTCGCCATCACTGGCGTCGCCGACGACTTCAACGTCCGGGATCTCTTTGAGCGCGAGCTTGATGCGCCGTAGCGCCAGCGGCTCGTCGTCAGCTAAGAGCAGGCGCAGGGGTTCGGCCAACACGTTCTTCCTCCAAGGGCAGCCATAGTTCCACGCGGCAGCCATTCGGCTCCCGGTTGCGCGCGATCAGGCCCGCGCTGTCGCCATAAATGAGTTCAAGCCGCTCGCGCGCGTTGGCGAGGCCGACGCCGCGCCGGCGCCGCGGCTGGTCTTCCGGCGGCAAGCCGGGACCGTCGTCTTCGATGGTGATGCGCAGCGTGTCCTTATCGCGCTTGGCGGCGACATCGATGCTGCCGCCCTCGGCGCGCGGCGTTATCGCGTACTTGATCGCGTTTTCGAGGATCGGCTGCAGGATAAGGCTCGGCACCTTTGCGTCCTCGAGCCCAGGCTCGATGTTGAAACGAACCTTGAGTTTGTCGTCGAACCGCGTCTGCTCGATTTCGAGATACTTGCGCTGCGCTTCGAGCTCGGCCGTGAGGGCGCTCATTTCGGTGGGCTGGCGGTCGAGCGAGTAGCGCAGGAAGCCGGCGAGGCGAAGCAACATGCGCTCGGCCGCGTCGTTGCGCTTTTCCAAAACGAGCGTGGAGATCGCGTTCAGCGTGTTGAACAGAAAGTGCGGATTGATCTGATAGTGCAGCATCCTGAGCTGCGCGTCGTACGCCAGCGCCTGTGCGCGTGCGATCGCGCGCTGCTGCGCCATGGTCTCGAAATGATAGCCGAGCAGCGCCTGGGTAAGCCCCCAAAGCGGCAGCGCCCAGCCGAACTGGAAAAGATAGATCACGAAGGGATAGGGCGTGGGCGAAAAACCCGCGAGCGCGAGGGGCCAGATCTGCTCACCCCATTGCGTCAGCGGCGCCAGCGCCAGCGCGCCGAGCACGAGGAGCACATTGCGCGCCCAATTGGAGCGGTACGCGCGCGGCCCGGCGATCAGCGCGAGCAACACGCCCGTGAGCACAAAATACGTCGCGACCACCATGATCCGGTTGATGAAGTACGGGAAGTCCGACATGTCTTCCGGCGGATCGGCCGCTGCGGCGGCCGTGCGCACAGCGAGATAGGCAAGCCAGAATGCGAGGTGCGCGCTCCATCGCACCCACGCAGGGTGCTCCAGCAGGCTCGACACGGAGCCTACATCGTGCGCGCCAGGTCCCTCCCGAGCGATCATCCGCGTTAGCCTAGCGACATTGCGCAAGCGTGGGATATGGCCCCGTACAGTTGCGCGCTGTTCGTCGTGCCTATCCGTCCGTTCGTCGCGCCGCTCCGTTCAACTCTTCGAGAGAGCGCGATTATGAACGGCAACGCTTTTCCTGGAAGTGGGCAAGCGCAGAAGCGAACGGCGCGAACACATCTGCGCGAGGCGCGCCGGCCGCGAGCTCGCCGTCCGGACCCCGCGAGCGTTCGAGACGAAAACAAAAAGCCCCGCCGGCGATCGGCGGGGCTTTTGTTTGGGTGCGGGAGTAGGATTTGAACCTACGA
>JAEWNX010000189.1 GCA_023461135.1 Pseudomonadota bacterium | reverse complement strand
GGAGAGGCGGAGCCGCTGGGCAAGAAAGCCGAACACGAACGCCAGCACGATCGCGGCCACCAGGGTCGTGATCAGGTTGTTGTGTTCCATCTGCGCCGGCGACTCCCTCCTATGGTCCATAACGCACAGCAGGGGCGCGCTCGCAAGGTTCGCGGAACAAGGCGGAGGTCCTGTCCGTTGTGCGGCGGAAACCAGGCAGACCTCGATGAGCTACGCGTCCTACACGATCGATGCGGCCCCAGCGCCGCGCAGCGACTTCCACCGCTCCGAGCGGGTGGATACGCTCGTCGGCGCATGTGCGCTGGGCGCCACGATTGGTTTTGCCGTTGCGGTGGCGCTTGGCCGCACGGACGTGTGGGCGTTGTTCCTGGCCGCCGCTGCCGTCCTCGCCATCGCGCTTTATCCGGCGTCGGCGAACATGGCCGATGCGAGTTCTGACAAATCGCCCGGATGCACGCTCGCGGCGACGCTCCACCTCGTTGCGCTGCTGTCGTGGCCGCTGGCGATCCAATTTGCGGGTAGTCTCTACTGGCTCGCGCCGGTGACGGCGTTGTCGAGCCTGGTCCTGCTGGCGTCGTGCTGGAGCGGACCGTCGCGCGTGGTGTACCGGATCGGGCTGCAGGGCGTCCTTATCGCTGCGCTCGCGGCGCAGCAGGGCACTATGAGCGTGATGGGCGCTTAGGCCAGGTCAACGCTTCTCAACGCCGCCGTCTGCCGCTGCGCCAGCGCTTCCGTTGAAAAGCCTTCCACGCTTTCGGCGAACATGCGGCCGAAATTGAGTTCTGCGCGCAGGTGGAGGAACGCGGCGCCCAGGCCGATGGCGGCGCGGTCCATGAACACGAATTCGCGCGGGATGAGCACGGGGCCAAGTGTCTTCAGGCGCTTGCGCACTTCAAAGGCTTCGCGGCGGCCGTACATCGCCGGTGGCACGTTGTCGGCGATGGTGCGGACGCGGTCGTCGAGCAGCGGGCCGTAGATGAAGCGCGCCCACATGGTGAGGGCTTCGATCAGCTCGGCGTTGAGGTTCTTGAAGCCCCAGATTTCGTAGGCGTGGACGACTTGAGCCATGTCGTTGGCTTTGAGTCCGCGCCAAAGGCCGACGACGCCGTCGAGGAAGCGCGGCGGGAAGATGCGCACGCATCCGAAGTCGAGCAGGTGCAGACGCCCGGCGTTTTCGGTGAGCGCGTAATTGCCAAGGTGCGGATCGCCGTGGATGACGCCGTAATGCGTCATCGGCCCCCACCAGGCTTTGAAGAGAAGTTCGGCGATGCGGTTGCGGGTTTCCTGGTCCTCTTCGAGCCACGCCATGAGCCCGCGGCCTTCGAGCCAAGTCATGGTGAGGAGGCGCTTGGTTGACAAATCCTCGAGCGGCTCGGGCGTCTTGATGCGCGGCTCGTCGGCCAGCATCAGCGCGAACAGGCGCATATGCTTCAGCTCGCGGTCGTACTCCAGCTCTTCACGGAGTCGCTCGCCGACTTCTTCCACGGCCTCGGTGCTGTCGATGGTCTTGTCCATCGACTTGAAGAGGCCGAGCAGGGTGCGGAGCTGGCCGAGATCGGCTTCGACCGCACTGGCCATGTCGGGGTATTGCAGCTTGCAGGCGAGGGCGCGGCCATCGTGCGCCGTGGCGCGATGCACTTGGCCGAGCGATGCGGCGGCGGCGGCGGTGCGCTCGAACGATGCGAACTTGGTTTCCCAATTCTCACCGAGTTCGGCGCGCATGCGGCGCTGCACGAAAGGCCAACCCATCGCCGGGGCGTGTGCTTGGAGCTTGCGGAACTCTTCGGCGTAAGCTTGCGGCAAGAGATCGGGGATAGTGGCGAGCAATTGCGCCACTTTCATCAGCGGGCCTTTGGAACGGCCCAAAGCCTGGCGCAGCGCTTTGGCGAGCGCCGCCTGATCGGCGCCAGTTGCGCGCGCTACAACGGCGCTCGACATGTTCGCGCCGACCTGCGCCACGCGGCCGATGCGCGCGGTGATGCGGTTGCGCTCGGGGTCGCGTTCGTCGGTCATGCGGGTAGGGACGTGGTGAACATCGTGTTCATCTAATGCGCATGATAGCTTACGAAAATCGCGTTTGAGTGTGCCATTTTAACGCGACCTGAACCTCCCTTGGTTATGGTCCCGCCAACGATCAGCGTTTCCGTCAGAGAAACGCGGCGAATTTGGTGGTGGGTTACATGGCGAAGACGATCCTGATCGTCGATGACGATCCGGCGCAGCGCCGCCTGTTGCAGGCGGCAGTCGAGCGCAACGGTTTCAGCACGCGTACGGCCGAGAATGGCCAGCAGGCGGTCGATCAAGTCGACGCGCATGCGGATATCGATTGCGTGCTGCTCGATCTCGTTATGCCGGGTCTGACGGGCCAGGAAGCGCTGAAGGAAATTCGCATGCGCCGCGGCGATCTGCCGTGCATCGTGCTGACCGCTTCGGGCGGCATCGACACGGTTGTGCAGGCGATGCAAGCCGGCGCGACGGACTTCTTCGTGAAGCCGGCTTCGCCCGAGCGGATCATGGTCTCGATCCGCAACGCGCTCGAAATGTCGAACCTGAAGACCGAAGTCGTGCGCATGAAGAAGCGCGCGGCGGGGCAGCTTTCGTTCGACGACATGGTCGCGACCGCCCCCGTGATGGGCCCGGTAGTGCGCATGGGCAAGCGCGCGGCGGCTTCGAACATCCCGGTGCTGATCACCGGCGAAAGCGGTGTCGGCAAGGAATTGCTGGCGCGCGCGATCCAGGGCGCTTCCGAACGCGCGGGCCGTCCGTTCGTGACGGTGAACTGCGGCGCCATTCCGGAAAACCTGGTTGAGTCCATTCTGTTCGGTCACGCCAAGGGCTCGTTCACGGGCGCGACGGACAATCACGCCGGCAAGTTCGCGGAAGCGAACGGCGGCACGCTGTTCCTCGACGAAGTCGGCGAACTGCCGCTCGACATGCAGGTGAAACTGCTGCGTGTGCTGCAGGAAGGCGAAGTCGATCCGGTCGGCGCCAAGCGCCCGGTAAAGGTCGACGTGCGCATTATCAGCGCGACCAACAAGGATCTGGCGAAGCTCGTCGCTGACGGCCGCTTCCGCGAAGACCTCTATTATCGCCTCAACGTGTTTCCCATCGAGGCGCCCCCGCTGCGCGAGCGCAAGGAAGACATCGCCGCGCTGGTGCAGCGCTTCGTGGCGCGCTTCAATGCAGAAGAGGGCCGCAACGTGCGCGGCGCTTCGCAGGCGACGATGCAGATGCTGCTGGACTTCGATTGGCCGGGCAACGTCCGCCAGCTCGAGAACTCGGTGTTCCGGGCGGTGATCCTCTGCGAAGGCGATCTCCTCCAGCCGGAAGACTTTCCGCAGATCTCCGGCCTGAAGCCATTGATGGCGGCGAACGATAGCGTGCCATTCGAGGCGCCGGCGCCGGCCAACGATCACTTCGCGCAAGCGCACGTGTCGTTTAGCGCGGCTGTGACTGAGGCTTCAGATGCACCGCAGCCGATTACGGTGTTCGACGGCGACGGGCATCTGCGCCAGCTCGAACAAATCGAACGCGATCTGATCCAACTTGCGATCGATCATTATTCCGGCCACATGAGCGAAGTGGCGCGCCGCCTCGGCATCGGCCGCTCCACGCTCTATCGCAAGCTGCGCGAGTATGGGCTTGAAGAACGGGCGGTCGCTGAGGGCTAAGGAGTTAAGCGATGGCGGTGGTGCTGGCTTGGATCGGCATCAATGTCATCGCGTTTCTCGCTTTCGGTTGGGACAAGCGGCAGGCTGAACGCGACGGATCGCGCATTGCTGAGCGCACTTTGCTCGGGCTCGCGTTGTTCGGCGGCGCGTTTGGTTCGTTGATCGGACAACAAGTCTTTCGGCACAAAACGAAGAAGCAGCCGTTCCGCACGCTGCTGTGGCTGGCGGCGGCGATCAACCTGCTCGCGGCCGCTGTGTACTTCCGTTTCGATTGGCTCGCCGGTTAAGGCGCGAGTCATCGCCGACGCTCCATGTTATCGCTCCTCCGGCGGTCGGCGCGGTTTCCATCCCAACGGCTTTTTCGTCGTGAGGCCTTTGCGCTTCTTGCCGCGCGCCTTGGCGGCGATCTCTTTCAGCTTCACCGTCTGGAGGTTCGAGAGCGCCTCTTCCTTGCGGCCCTTGCTGAGGTCGTGGAAAGCCGAGCCGTACTTCTCAAGGCGCTGATCGACCTCGGTGAGGAACTCGTTTTCCCAGTGCGAGTAATCGACCGCGCCTTCGCCGGGTTTGATCTCGCCGGTTTCGGGATCGATGGTTTCAGGCGCCGCGCCCTTGGCCGCCAGCTTGCGGATGATCCGCAGCGCCTTGCGCGTCTTCTTGCGATCAACCTCGCGGGCCATGGCCCCTCCCGCGACGATCCTAGCGCGGGAGGGCGGGGGCGCGAAGCGGGATTAGATTTCGCCGAGCGCATGCAGGTAGAGGTCGCGGACCTGTTCTTGTTCTTCGCGTTCTTGGCGGTCTTGCTTGCGCAGCTTGATGACCTGGCGCAGCACTTTGGTGTCGAAGCCCATGGCTTTGGCTTCGGCGTAGCTTTCCTTCACGTCGTCGCCGATGCCCTTCTTCTCTTCTTCGAGCTTTTCGATGCGCGCGACGAGCTGGCGCAGCTTTTCCTGCGCGGTTTGCGTCAGCGATTGCGCGGCGACCGTATCCGTCCCACCAAAATCCGGCATGGCCTCAACCCCGTTTCAGAATCGAATCGTTGAGGAAGGCTAACCTTCGGCAGGTTGGCTCGCCATCTCGTTGACACGCCGAATCGCTGCGACGACCAGATCTGTCCTCAGCCTGTGCGGCATATGCCCGGTGTCTGGCGCAATCACGAGTTCGGCGGCTGGCAGTGCCGCGGCAAGTGCGCGGGCGTGGCGCTTGGGGGAGACGATCTTGTCCTTCTCGGCGGTGATGATGACCGTGGGTGTGAACAAGTCGCCGTAGCGCGGGGCTTGCGCGGCAAACTCGGCGCTGGTGTGGACAACATCGAGCGCGCTCGCCTGAAACGCGCGCGGGCGGAAGATGAGGCCGAGGCCCGCTTCGTCCGCGTAATTCACTGGCGTTGCAGCGGGCCAGAAATTGTTGGCGACGCTTGCGCTCGCCAGCATGGGCGCGAGCCATGGAATGACGAGGCCGCAAAAAAGATCGCCAAGCACCGGTGTTGCGGAAAGCCGCGCCCACCACGCGTTCTTGCCGGGATAAGGATTGGCCGCCGGCGCGATTAGCACGAGGCCGCGCACGAGCTGTGGATGCTCGAGCGCGAGGCGCAACGCGACGGCCGCACCCAGGGAGTGCGCGACGATGAGCGCAGGACCCTTGCCGGTAGCGTCAAGCACGTGCGCGGCGCAGCGCGCTTGTGACGCCAACGTCTGCGCGTGCCGTGTGGCGCGCGTGGAATGGCCCATGCCGGGGCGGTCGTAGGCGATGACGCGATGGAGCGGGGAGAACTCGTTTGCGAGCGGAGCCCACAATTCCAGCAGGTTGGAGCTGGCGCCGTGGATGAGGAGAATGCGCGGTGCGCCTTCCGGCCCGGCTTCGCGCACGTGCAGCGATGCGCCGTCAGCTTCGACGAAGCGGCCTTCGGGCGGCCATTTCGCGTTGGCCCAGCGCACATAACGCCGCGCGTTGAACGCCAGCGCCGCGATCGCCGCCGCAAGCGCGGCGGCCACGATGAGGAAGATCATGCGTCGCGGCCATCGACGCGAGGTTCGAGCCGGCGCACGCCCTGTTTGGCGGTCTCGTAGTTGGGATGAATGGTGAGCGCGGCGCGGTAGGCTTCGAGCGCTGCGCGGTGCTGGCCGAGTTCCTCGTAAATAAGCCCAAGGCCGGTGAGCGCGCCGAAATGGCGCGGCTCGCGCTTCAGCGTTTCCTGAATGGCCGCGATGGCGCCGGGGAAGTCTTCGCCGCGATAGGCGAGATTGGCGCGCCGGTTCCAGGGCTCGGCGTATTCGGGCGCGAGGTCGCTGGCCTGGTCGAGGAAGCGCTCGGCCAGTTCGGGATCGCCGTCGGACTCCGCGGCGGCGGCGCGTGCGAGCAGCACATTTACCGTAGGCGAGCCGCTGTCGGACCAGCGTTGCCAAATCTGTTGCTCAACCGGCGCGGCGGTTTCGGCGTCGGGGGCCTGTTCGAGTTGGACAAAGAGGGAGTCCAATTCCGGGTCGGCGCGCGTGGGCGCGCGCGCGTTCGACCCGCACGCGGCGCGCGCAAAGAGAGCTGCGAGAGCGAAAACGAAACGACGCATCGCGATTTGAATCGCGTTCATCTTACCTGAAAGTCACGGGGTCAGCGAGAGCGGACGGCGCCTGTGGGCTCGAATTGGGGCCTAATTCAGCCCTGCTTGGCCTTATAACGCGGGTCGACTTTGTTGATGACGTAGACCCGGCCCTTACGGCGCACGACCCGGCAAGCCCGGTGACGGGCCTTCAGCGACTTGAGGGACGACTTGACTTTCATGGCCTGGGATTCCGGGTCGAAATTGAAGGCGGGTACCTAAGGGGCAGGGCGGGGCATGTCAATTGCGGGGGACGTTGCTGCGGCGCCCGACGCACCCTAGAGGCGTTTTGGGGCCGATGATGGAGCGGTTTGGGATGGCGCGAGCGTTGATGTTGGCTGCAGCGGTGTCGCTTGCGATCGCGTGCGGGCCGACAACGGGCG
>JAEWNX010000188.1 GCA_023461135.1 Pseudomonadota bacterium | reverse complement strand
CGAATGCGCTGGCCCTGGCTCTTGTTGCCGTGGATCGCTTCGGCTTCGAAGCCGCCGCTTTCCAGCTTCTTCACAACGCGGTCGGCGCCGTGCTTGGTGCGGGAGAACACAAGCGCGCGCTTGATGGACTTGTCGGCCAACAGCGCATGCAGCAGGTCCTGCTTCTTGGCTTGATCGACGTGGATCACGGCCTGCTCGACGCGCTCGGCGGTCGTGCTGGGCGGCGAGACGGCGACCTTCTGCGGATTGTCCAGAAACTGCGCGGCAAGCTCTTCGATCGCCGGCGGCATGGTCGCGGAGAAGAAGAGCGTCTGACGCGCACGCGGCAGAATGGTCGCGATGCGGCGCAGATCGTGGATGAAGCCCATGTCGAGCATGTGGTCGGCTTCGTCGAGGACGAGGATTTCGACCTTGTCGAGACGGATCGAGCGCTGGCTGACATGGTCAAGCAGACGGCCTGGCGTGGCGACGAGCACGTCGACGCCGCGGAACATGGCTTGCTTCTGCTTGTGCATCGAGGCGCCGCCGAACACGACAGCCGTCGAGAGCCCCAGGAATTTCCCGTAAACGCGGAAGCTGTCGCCGATTTGCGCGGCAAGTTCGCGCGTCGGCGCGAGCACCAGCGTGCGGCAGGACTTTTCGCCCGGAAACTTCCGGTCCTTGTGCAAGCGATCGAGGATCGGCAGCGCGAACGCCGCCGTCTTGCCGGTGCCGGTTTGAGCAAGGCCAATGAGGTCCTTGCCCTTCTGCACGATCGGGAGCGCCTGGATTTGGATCGGCGTAGGTTGTGTATAGCCCTCGGCGTCAAGCGCCTTGAGGATCGGCGCAGACACGCCGAGGTCTTGGAAAGTGGTCACGTAAACTCTTTCGAGCCGGCACGCGTCATCGCGTGGGCCCTATCAGGTCAGGAACGATGCGACGGCGAAGAAAGGCGGCGAGCAGAGCTCAAAGCCGAACGTCGATGGTGGCGTTCCGTGGGGACCGCGTTCTGCCGGCGTCTTCGCCTGCGAACGGTCGCTGACGCCGCATATCGGGGCAAAAGGTTAGAAAGTCAATAACCTGTGCGGGCGCCTGCCATGCGTCATTGGCGACGGTCAGGCCTCCGCGCGCACGATCCAGCATGCAGCCGGCCGCGCAATGCCGTGCGGGCCTTCGAGCTTCCTCAGGAATTCAAGCAGCAATTGCTTGGCTTCGGCCGGATCGAGCCCCTGTTCGTTGATCGCGCGCGCACACGGCCCGATCTTCAGCAAGAATGCGGCAGCTTCGTGCGCGTCGGCGCCCAGGACAACGTCGCCGTCCCAAGGCGCTATCGAGACGTTCCGCCAGCCGGCGCCGTCGAGAATGCGTCTGATCTTATCTGCGTCCGAGAGCGCAAATGGACCGGGCAGGTTCGGATCGGCCGGCTTCAACGGCTCCTTCAGCAGCGGCGTGAGCGCCGTCAGCGGCTGCGCCGACCACAGGTTCTCTGCGAACGGCCGCCAGCACGCGAACACGATCCGTCCGCCCGGCGTCAGCGCGCGGCGGATGTTTGCGAACGCCCCCACAGGATCATCGAAGAACATCACACCGAAACGCGAGAACGCCGCGTCAAAAGGCGCGCCGGGAATGGTCGCCGCACCGGCGTCAGCCTCGATGAACTTCACATTGGCGCACGCCTCGGCGCGTCGCCGTGCGAGGTCGAGCAACGGCCGTGAAATGTCCGCGCCAACCGCGCGCCCATCCGCACCGACAAGCTCAGCAGCCTTGAGCGTCGTCGCCCCACCGCCGCAGCCGATATCGAGCACGCGCTCACCGGGCCGCAGCTGCAGCGCATCGAACGCCGCCTGCGTCAGCCCGGCCAACATCTTGTCGATGCCATCGGCATGGCGCACCCATTCGTCGCCGACTGGGCTGTTCCAGTATTCGCGCTGTGTGGGCCGTTCAGTCATGGCGTTAGCTACACGTTTGTGCTCGCGCCGCGTTTTCGGCGCCGCGCCTGACGCCAGCGCGCTCGATCACTCGCGGTTGCAAGCACTATGCGCAGGTCCGGCTGACGACGGCTTGGCGGCCCGAACGATGTGCGGTGCAACACCAATGACGGCGCCGCCGCGGCTTCTTGTGGCGTCGTTGCCACGACGACAGCTTCGCACGGCGCGGCGTCCGGCTCGTCCGGTAGTGCGGCATCGAAATGCGCGGTGACGGTGGGAGGCGCAAGGCCCGCTTGGATTGGCGCCAGCGATGCGCACGCACTCAGCAACGCGCCAGCGAACAGGACAAAAGCCGCTCTCAGCATGACCTCTCCCCATCAAGGCGTCACGTTACTCCGATCGGCGCGCGCGACGCTACAAAATTCCTCGCGGCGCCGAGGCCGCGTCCTCCACAAATCCCTTCCAAGTGCGCATGTACTCGACGAAGGCAGGTCCAAGACCTTCGTTGCGCAAGTACGCCTCGCTGACCGGCGTCGGTATCGACGTGAAGTTCGGATCGGCGGCCATGCGCTTCGGAAAATCGTGATGCAGGATCGCGGCGCGGCCCAGGATCGGGAAATCGAAGCCCATCTCGATCACATCGCGGCAATCCTGCGCCGACATGATCTTGCCGGCAGCGCCGAGCCGTGTATCGCCGCGATCCAGTTCGGTGAAATACGACGCGAGCGTGCGGCCTTGGAAGCGCTCCTCCTGCGGCTCTTTCTTCACGTCCCACAGCGACATATCGATGTAGTCGACCTTGCGGTTGCGCATCAGAAACTGCGCGACATCGGCGATTTCTGAAACCACCAAGCCCCAGCGCTCCGGCGACAGCCGCACGCCAAGCGAGAAGCCCGGCTTGGTCGCCGCGCGAGTGCCGTCGATGCATTCGAGAAGAAAGCGCATGCGCCGCTCGGGATCGCCGCCGTAAGCGTCGTCGCGGCGATTGAGTTCTTGGCTCAAGAACGAACAGATTAGATAGCCGTGCGCGCCGTGCAGCTCGACGCCGTCAAACCCGGCGCGTTCGGCGCGTTGCGCCGCACGAATGAAGCAATCGCGCGAATGCTCGATTTCATCCAGCGTCATCGCCTGCGCTTTGAGCTTTTCGTCGTCGGACGGCGCTTTGGCATTTTTCAGCGCGCGCAAGCCGCCGTGATGCAACTGCCCCACCGCGTGGCTGCCATACTCCTTGATCTTCGCAGCAAGCCGCGTGAGCCCCGGCAGGTGCTTATCATCGTGAAAGCCAAGCTGCCCGGGAAACCCGACGCCCTCCTCCTGCACCGAAGCCGCGCACGTCATCGTCAGCGCAAACCCG
Source organism: Pseudomonadota bacterium (assembly GCA_023461135.1). GTDB lineage: Bacteria > Pseudomonadota > Alphaproteobacteria > Caulobacterales > Aquidulcibacteraceae > Vitreimonas. The sequence goes on along the minus strand of JAEWNX010000188.1, from coordinate 1,055 downwards.
CCTTCGGCGCGCATGGTGAGCCAGCGAAACTCGTCGTCACTCAACACGCCGTCCGGATGGCTCTGCAAGTTCGTCAGCGGCGACAGCACGAAGCGGGATTTCAGCACAGCGCCGGAGCGGAGCGTCAACGGATCGAAAAGAGAGGTCATGTTGGTCGGACTTTTAAGTCGTAGAGAGGCCTCGCCTCGCCTTGAGCCGCGTAGCTTTCGTAGAAATCCTGGAAGTCCTCGGTGAACAGGTGTTTGCGCACCGCCCAGGCCTCCTGCGCGCCGCGCATCTGGTGTGTGTCGCGCAATATCTGCACGTTCGCCGCCCACAGCGCGTTGTCCATCAGCCCGCTGCGTTGTTGCAGGAAAAGCTCCTCCCAGACGCGCAGCACATACATGTAGAAGTTCACGAACTGTGCGCGCTCCGCATCGCTGAGACTGGCGAGTCCGCCTTGGCTCCCGCGCACCCACAGATCGGCGAGCTGCGGATTCTCGAACACCGCCCGGCTTATGCTTTGGTGTTTCTCATTGTGGTTGCGCACCGCCGCATCGCGCAACATCCTGACGCCCATCCGCACCTGCAGCGCGACGAAGATCAGCGAGGCGATGACGGCGATGTTGGCGACCATCTGAATGATGGTGTTCATCGACTCCAGCGTCATGGCGCCCCTCCCGATGCGAAATGGGCGCTTCTTGCGAAGCGCCCACCCACTCAAGCCGCCTTCTTCTCTTTCGCGCCAAAGCGCTCGTAGAAGCTCTCGTTCTTCGCGGCCATGTCGCGCAGAAGCTTGTTCGGCCGGAAGCGTTCGCCGTACGTGTCGGCGAGACGATCGGCTTCCTCGACGAACTTTTTCGTGCCCCAGAAGAGGTCGATGTAGCTCACGCAGCCGCCGGAATACGGCGCAAAGCCCCACGCCAGGATCGAGCCGACGTCCGCGTCACGCGGATCGGTGATCACGCCTTCCTCGAAGCAGCGCGCCACTTCGATGCATTGCCGGAACAGGTAGCGCTTGGTCAGCTCCGTCTTCAGCTCGGGCGGGCATTCCTTCACCTTCACTTCGATGCGCT
>JAEWNX010000187.1 GCA_023461135.1 Pseudomonadota bacterium | reverse complement strand
ACCGATCCCAAGGCCAAGCCGCAGGAAGGCATCTCGTTCCTGCTGATCGACATGAAGTCGCCGGGCGTGAGTGTGCGGCCGATCAAGCTCTTGGATGGCGGCTACGAGGTGAACGATGTCTTCCTTCAAGACGTGAAAGTGCCAGTCGATCAGCGCATCTACGAAGAAAACAAGGGTTGGACCTGCGCCAAATTCCTGCTCGCGCATGAGCGCTCCGGCATTGCCGGCGTCGCGCGCTCAAAGCGGAACGTCGAAAAGCTGAAGTCGATCGCAAGGGCGGAAGCCGGCGATGACGGCAAGCCGCTGATCGAGGACGAAGAGTTCCAGCGCAAGCTCGCGGAGCTGGAGATCGATCTTTCAGCGCTGGAGATGACTGAGCTGCGTGTGTTGGCTCGGGAAAGTGCGGGACGCGGACCCGGGCCAGAGTCTTCGCTCTTAAAAATCAAAGGCACCGAAATCCAGCAGCGGTTGACGGAGTTGACGCTGGAGGCCGTCGGCAATTACGCGCAGCCCTACACCCGCGAACTCGCGCAGGGCAACGAGTTCGCCATCGGACCTGACTACGCGCGCAGCGCAGCGCCGGTCTATTTCAATTGGCGCAAGGCCTCGATCTACGGCGGCTCAAACGAAATCCAACGCAACATCATCGCCAAGATGGTGCTGGGGCTCTAAGCGATGAACTTCGATTACACCGACGAACAAAATATGCTTCGCGATTCGATCGCGAAGTGGGCGGCTGGCGAATACGATTTCGACAAACGCCGAGAAGCGCTGAGGAGCGAAGACGCTTGGAAGAAAAACTGGGCGGCGTTCGCCGAACTCGGTTTACTTGCCGCGCCCTTGCCGGAGGATTTCGGCGGTCTTGGGGGCGGCGCGCTGGATGTGCACGTCGTGATGGAGGAACTGGGCAAGGCTCTGGTGACAGAGCCTTACGTCCCAACCGTCGTGATTGCAGGCAACGCGCTAAAATATGCCGGCAGCGCCGGGCAAAAGGACGAACACCTCACCGCCATCGCCGGCGGCGAGCGCGTGATCGCCTTCGCCCAAGCCGAGCCGAAAAGCCGGTGGACCCTGAGCGACGTGTCGACGACGGCGAAGAAAGATGGCGCAGGCTACGTGCTGAACGGACAAAAGGCCGTGGTGCTCGGCGGACCACAAGCCGACACACTGCTGGTAAGCGCGCGCACGGGCGGCGGCCAACGGGACGCAAAGGGCGTGTCGCTCTTTCTCGTGCCGAAGAAGACTAAGGGCGTCACGACGCGCGACTACCCGACCATGGACGCCACGCGAGCCTCGGAAGTGTATCTGGAAAAAGTTTCCGTGGGCGCGGACGCGCTGATCGGCGACGCGGACGCCGCGCTGCCGCTGATCGAACGCGTCGTTGACGAAGCCAATGCCGCCTATTGCAGCGAAGCTGTCGGCTGTCTGCGCATGATGCACACACTGACGCATGAATACGCCAAGACGCGCAAGCAATTCGGCCGCGCCATCGGCGAGTTTCAGGTGATCCAGCACCGCCTGGTCGACATGTTCATGTCGGTAGAGGAGGGCGTGTCGATGGCGTTGCTCGCCACGCTGAAGCTCGATGCCGCCGACGCAGAGCGCGCGAAGGCCGTATCAGCCGCCAAAGTGTCGATCGGCAAGCATGGCCGCTTCGTCGGCCAGAACGCGGTGCAGACGCACGGCGGCATGGGCGTCACCGACGAAATGCGCGTGGGGCACTATTTCAAGCGCGTGACTATGCTCGATTCCACGTTCGGCAACGTGGACTATCACGTGAAGCGCTACGCAGCGCTGACGCGCGCGGCGGCGTAAGCACGCAACTCACGCCGCCGCAGGCCGGTCTCAACGCGCCGCGATGATGACGCGCGGATTGCGGTCGTAGAAGAGGGCCGTGACGCCGGAATGGCCGACATCCGAGACGGCGCGTTCGGACTTCTGACGCACGCATTGGCGAATGGCGGCGCGTTGGGCGAGCGGCATTGGGCCGGCGCGCTCGCCGCACATGTCTTCCGCCGATTGTTCGATCCGGCGCAGCAGCGCTTCCGCGCCAGCGCGGTCGTCGAGGTCGAGTTCGGCGTAGGTCAGATTCTTCGCGCGATCGAAGGTCGCCGCCGAAGCGGGCGCGGCGGCGGCGAAGCTCAAAGCGATGGCGGAAGCGAGAGCGAGCATAAGCGGGCGTTGCATGATGCGTCTCCATGAGTCGCTGAATGCGACCCATCCAATCTTGTGATCCGTTGCGCGGCGCGCAGTTACACGCGTCACTCCCGGCGCGCGCATACGCCATGTTGCAGTAACGACGGTTACGAGCTTTGCTCCGCTGGCAATGGATACGGCCGCGGCTCTTGGAGAGAATCTACTTGTGCTCGCCGGCCCAAAAGGAGCGGGCAAGACGACGCTGTTGAGCAATGCGCTAAGCGCGAAAGCGCCGTTGTTCGGCGGTAGCGTCGATGCCTATTTCCAGGCCACGCAACTGCCTGGCGCCGGCAAGGAATTCCGCATGCACACGGCGGAAGTCGTCGAGCGGAAAACATGGGCATGCAACACGCACCTTGCCGATCTCGCGCGGCGCATCCCACCGCTCGCACACCTCGTTGTTCATCTCGACATTATGGATTTCTGCAATTTCAACGCGCGTGCTTTCGAGCGCATTCTGCACGTCGACGAGAACCTCGCGGAAATGCGGCGCGATCCGCGTGCAGCCATCTTTGCGCGCTATCGCCTCGTGCATCTCGCAACTCTGGATACGCCGTACGAACTCTGCGCCGCCTGGTATAAGGCGCGCGCGGTTGAATGGCGGAAGCCGCTGAGTCTCAACGACGAACGCCTTTATTCCGGCGATGCCGAGGGAGTCGCGGCATTTGACGCCGTGTCGGCGGCGTGGCTTGCGTTCACCGCATCGCTTCCGAATGTGGCCGCCCGCTGGCGCATCGCTTACGACGGCCAAACGGTGAGCGTGGGCCCCGCCTAGCCCCCCGCTGGGGCAATAACTACTTTGACTCAGTAGGGCCCCATGGCTAGATTTGACCTGTGGCCCCGGCCTTTTCGGCTGGCGCACGTTGGCGGGAAGCCTGTGCGGTTCAGAGACGATGTCCGAGAGTGTGTGGCGTTCATCGGAGTCGGCGTTGGCGCTGGCTTTGAGAGCCTCGGCACGGCCTTCTTCATCGGTTGGGGCGGCGCTCGTTACCTCGTTACAGCGCGACACGTGGCAGATGGCCTAGAGGATTTGCCGTTTGCCGTGCGTGTGAACAAGAACGGCCCCGCAGGCGTCGTGGACGTCACTTACGATCCCGCTGAACACGGCAAGGACTGGCCCTGGTTGGTGCACGACGATCCAACCGTCGACGCGGCGCTGATGGACTTCAACATCAATTGGCGCATGCCTGATGTTGATGCAGATGCAAAAAGCATCCCGCAGGAAATGTTTCTGCGAACGGATCAGTTCGATGACCGGAACGCCGGCGTTGGAGATTTCTGCTACGTTGTGGGCCTGTTTAGGCTCATGCGCGGAAAGACGCGTAATCTGCCGTTCGTGCACTCTGGCAACATCGGATTGCTGCCGAGTGACGAACGAATTCCAGTGCGAAACTGGCGGAAGGAGCCGGGCGCACCTAAGACCATCCATGTGGAAGGCTATCTCGTCGAGATGACAAGTCTCGGCGGGCTTAGCGGATCGCCCGTGTTTGTGCGCCCAACCTTCGATTTCGTCGATTTGCCTTTAAACACCGGAGAAAAAGTAACCGCGCGCCTGCCGCAGGCGGACGTTTATGTAATGGGTGTTTGGCAATCGGCTTGGGATGGCGATCCCGACGATACGCTGAGAGCCGAAGTCGGGAATTATAAAGTGCCAGTCAGGATAGGCGCCGTTGTGCCAGTGCAGCGCATTATCGAAATTCTGGAAGGACCGGTCGCAACCGAGCGACGAAACGCGTTTATCGCTCGCAAGGACGCGGCGCGCGCGGCGAACCCAGACTAATCGCGCTTTCGCCGCGTCTTCTGTTCTTCCTTTCGCACCGCCTGGTTATCGACGCTCATCACCTTTTTCGCGAGCGACTTGAACCGCGCCATCTCCGGCTTGGCGGCGGCGTTTTCCTCGGCCTTGCCT
>JAEWNX010000186.1 GCA_023461135.1 Pseudomonadota bacterium | reverse complement strand
AGCGAGAGAAGGATCGCTTCTTCGCGGCGGTCCTGATGGATGAAGCTTGGCCTGGCCGGCGCCGCCGCAAGCAGGGTGAAACGCTGGGTCACCTGCTTGGCCTCGAGCGGGACGCATTGCTGTTGATCGAACGCTTGGGGGCCGAACCTCGGCTCGCGGGAAATGCATCGAGCGCAACGCGCGCCCGCAGCGCATTGCGGAAATACTGCTCGCGCCTGCGCAAGCGCGCCGACAAGCTTGGCGACCGCCTCCACGCCGACCGCGTCTGACGGAACCGCGTGCGGCGCTTTCCGTTGCCAGACATGGCCCCGATGACGCGCGCCTTCACGCATTTCGCCTCGGCCGTGTCCAAAATTACCGGTCGGCCGGCCGCGTTTATCGCCTGTTGCGCCTTTGTCGTCGCTTGGGCGCTCACCGGGCCGATTTTCAAGTTCTCGGACACCTGGCAGCTTGTCATCAACACCTCCACCACGATCGTGACCTTCCTCATGGTGTTCCTGATTCAGAACACTCAGAACCGGGACAACGCCGCGATCCAGGCCAAGCTCGACGAGATCATCCGGACCAGCGACTCGGACAACAAGTTCATCGGCATTGAGCACCTCACTGACGAGGAGCTTGAGGCCATCCTCGAAGAGGTCGAGGAAAAGGCCGAGCAACTGCATGCCGAGCGGCGCAAGCGCAGCGACAAGCCCAAGCGCAAGCGCGCCTGACCCCACGTCTGCTTGACGCATGGGGCGCGCCCGTCACATCAGGCCATCGACCGTAAACAACAGCGCGAGCACACATGTCCGACATTCGTTTCGACGGCCAGGTCGTCATTGTCACCGGCGCTGGCGGCGGCCTTGGCCGAAGCCACGCGGTTGAATTCGCCCGCCGCGGCGCGAAGGTCGTCGTCAACGATCTGGGCGGCGCCCTCGACGGATCAGGCGGCTCATCGATAGCTGCCGACGCTGTCGTAGCGGAAATCGTGGCCGCTGGCGGTGAAGCGATCGCCGACGGCGCTTCAGTCACTCACGATGCGGGCGTCGCCGCGATGGTCGAGCGCACGATGGCCAAGTGGGGCCGGATCGATGCGCTGATCGCCAATGCAGGCATCCTGCGCGACAAGACCTTCGCCAAGATGGACGTGGCGGACTTTGCCGCAGTGGTGGACGTCCACCTCATGGGCGCAGTGAAGCCGCTGAAGGCGGTGTGGGAGATCATGCGCGCGCAAAACTACGGGCGCGTCGTCGTCACCACGTCATCCACCGGCCTCTACGGCAATTTCGGCCAGAGCAATTACGGGGCGGCGAAGCTGGCCCTGGTTGGCCTGATGAACTCGCTGAAACTGGAAGGCGCCAAGAACGACATCCGCGTCAACGCCATCTCGCCCGTCGCCGCGACGCGCATGACGGATAATCTGATGCCCCCGGAGATGCTCGCCAAATTCGCCCCGGAGCACGTGACGCCCGGCGTGGTCTATCTCGCCTCCCGGGAAGCGCCCAATGGCGCGATCCTGACGGCCGGCGCCGGGGTGTTCGCGCTGGCGCAGATGGTGGAAACCGAAGGCGCCCATCTCGGTCAGTCCGCGTCCGCGGAGGCGGTGCGGGACCACTGGGTCCAGATTACCAATCCCGCAGGCGCGGAGGCGTACCCTGCAGGGATGGCGCAGACACAAAAGTTTCTCCGGAAATCCGAGACTTAGCAGCGTTACATCAGGGCAACAGATCGCCGCTCAGGACCGCGCGCGCCGGTTTGGGGCTGTCTTTGCGTCCCCGCTCCGCTAGGTAACGCTCCCGATGGGGCTCCTCCTCACCATCCTCTTCGCCATCTACGCGATCGGCTCCAGCGCAGCGCTGGTCTATCTCTGGCGACGGCTCGACCGGCTGAATGGCGAGCTGGCGCAACTGCGCCGCGCGTCCGGCGCGCGCGCTCCCGCGCAAGTGGTTCGCCGCGCCCGAAGCGGCGGTGTCGTTCCGGTTGCAGACGGCGCCAACATCGAACCGCCTCTCGGCGAGGAGGGACCGCTCGAACGCGCCGCACGCACCTGGCGGTTGCAGCGAGACGCCGCGGGTGAAGCCATCGGCGAGGCGCCGCTGAGCCGTGTCGTCTTCTCGCCGGCGACGCTGCGCGGTCTCGTGCTCGGCATGTTGGCGACGGCGCCTGCGATTGGATTTTTCTTCCGCGCCGACCCGCCAATTATCATCGCGTCGGGACTGGCCGTGGCCGCGGCCATGATGGTCGTGGCGTTGCGGCCGGTTTGGAGCGTCGGTGCGTGGGCTTCCCTTTCCACAGCAGGCGCATGGGCTTCGCTCGGCTTTGCCCTGGGCGCGGCGCATGCGGATCCGACCAGCTATTCGATGTGCCTTGCGCTGGCCGGCGCCGCCGGGCTGTTACACGCCCATCTCCGGCGCGCGATACCGGGGGCCACGATGGCGCTAGCGATGAGTGCGGCCGCACTCGCGCTTGCAAGCCAGACAGGAATGATCGGCCCTGCCGGCGCCGCTTTCGGCGTGATCGTCGCGCTCGCCGCGATCGTAGGCGCGATGAGCCTCAGGCTCGAAGCTATGCACCTTGCCGCCTTTGGCGCGACGGTGATTGGACTTTTCGTACTGAGCGGCCAGCCCAGCGCCGCGATTTGGTTTACGCCGGTCACCACCTGGGCAGGTGCGCTTTTTCTCGCCATCGCCGTAATCCGCGTGCCGCATCTGGGGGCGCGCGGGGTAGCCATCGCCGGCACTGGCGCATTCGGCGCACTAGGCGCCATCCTCGCGCTCAACACAGCCCAACATGGCTTGGCGAATCCGTATGCCGCGGCCGGCGCGCTTATCGTGCTTGCCGGCGTACTTGGCTGCGTGATTGCGCTCGCCGCGCTGCGGCGCGCGCGGGGACTGCATGCGCTGCGCTTCTCGTTGTGGATGCTGGCGCTTGCTGGCTTCATCGCCATCGATGCGGCCATTGTTTTGGCGCTTCCCGCGCCACTGGCGTCGTTCGCGTTTGCGCTGGTTGCGCTCGGGCTTTTGGCGCTCAATGCGCGCTTCCCGGAAGGCACCTGGCGCGCATTTGCGGGCGCCGCTGCGCTTCTGGGACTGCCTTTTGCTTTCGCCTCGGCGGAAATGGTTCTACGCGAAGCTCAGAACTGGCCGCCTTGGTCGCTGATTGGGCTCGGCCTCTGCGCGCCTGCCGCCCTGCTCGGCGCGTCCGCCCTGCTCGCCGCGCGCCACGATGCGCCGAAACTGGCCGCCCTGTGCGAACTGCTTGTGATGGGGCTTGCGGTCTCGGCCGTTAGCTTGTTCGTGCGCCTCGTTTTCAGCGAAGGCGCGCTTCTTCTGCAGCCGGTCGGTTTTGTCGAAACGGGCGTGCACAGCGCCGCTTGGCTGATGGCGGCGCTCATTATCGGCTCGCGCGCACATCTCGGCTCCCAGCCCATGCGCTTGGCCGCGATCAATCTGCTGACCACCGCCGCGGTCGGCGTCATGACCGTCGCTGCGTTGTTGTGGACCACCGACTACTGGGCGGCCCGTAGCGGCGCGGGACCGGCCATCCTCACGCGCGATACGCTCGGCTTCCTCATTCCGGCGGCGCTCTTCTTTGCGCACTGGGTGTTCTGGCGTGCGCGTTCTGACGACCTGCAGACGCGCCTCGTATTTGGCGCGAGCATGCTGCTGCTGGCCGCGTTCGCCAGCGTGGAGGCGATCCGGGCCGAAAATCTACCCGACTGGGCCCGCGCGTTCGCCGGCGCAGTCTCATTCGCGATGGCGCTCGGCCTCAACTTTGCGCCCGGCGTCATTAATGCGGATGGTCCGCCGCGAGGGAGCAAGTTCGAGAAAAAGCTCCATCGAAATGGGCGTCGCCAACAGCGACGTCAGGCGCGGCAACACGCGCGTTAGATGCGCCGTCTCCGCGTGCTTCTCGAACGCATCCCACGAGGCGAAACGCGCATGCACGGCAAAGTGCTCGCTTGAGCCCAGCATCCGCGTGACGACGTAGAAGGTGCAGCCGGGCTCGTCGGCGTGGACGTGCACAGCAAGGTCGGCCAGCAGCGTCGCCAAGTCTTCATCGGCGCCGGCGTGCGCTTCGGCGCGAACGATTACGCACACGGCCCCTGATCGAGGCGTGCTAAAGCGCCGGCTGGAAAGTGACACGCCCCTGATCTCCCCTCGCCGCTCCCCAGCGGCGTCCGCTCCCCGGGACGAGGATGTTAGGGGTCAATCTTTGAAGGGCGCAAGCAGGCCGCTCAGCGGAACCTCAGCTCCCCCAGCACGCGTACGCGACTTCGCGCATCCTTGCCGGGCCGCCTTCAAGATACGTGTGCGTCTCGTTGTTGACCGTGACCGAAAGGCGATCGGTCGGCTGCACCGCAGCAAGGACGGGCGGTCGTTGCGGCAGATTGATCACCAC
>JAEWNX010000185.1 GCA_023461135.1 Pseudomonadota bacterium | reverse complement strand
CAACATCATCGCACATGAAAGCAGAAGCGCCCGCATCGCCGTCCTCCCCGAGCGTACTGAAGCGGACTTAGCCAAGAGGAGCAACCGGGTTTGTAGCTGAAAGCGCAAGACCTGCCGCATCGGGGTTCGGCGCGAAGGCGTACGCGGTGAATTGTACCTGAATCGGAACCCGGCCTCTCAGCCTTGTGAATAAAGCGACGGCCGCCCATGCCTCGCTCAGGGGTTCATACAGCATTGGAAAGAAGCTTTGGTAAGATGGCTCGCAAAGGATTTCACCTGCTGTTGTTCGCGGATTATGTGCTCGGCGCGTTCTTCGCCTTTGTCGTGTTTGCGGTAAGTGCCACGGCCTTCGCGGTCACCGGCAGCGCTCTGCAGTCGCGTGAAACGCAGGCGATCGGCAACGTGTACGCAGGCTTCCTGATGCGGATTGAAGATGGCGCCCGCGCGCTCCGCGCCGACTACTGCGAGCGTGGCAATGTCGAAACCGGTCCGAGTTGCGGCGACCCAGATCTCTTGCTCGGCGGCCCGCCCGGTACGACGCTGAGCTGACCGCACGAGGACGTTACCGGCATTCAACGCAACATTTGCGCCTGAATTCGCGTTACGCGCTTTGAAACCCATGCGCGCGATCTTCACGAGATTTGAAAATTTCATGGCCATGTTCGTGGCCATGTTTGCTGTGGCCTGGAGCACGGCATTCATGCCGCTCCTGGGCGGACCGCTCCACAGCTACGAAGCACGCGCGATCGGCGCCGGTTGGGCGAGCCTCCAATCCGGGCAAGCCGCGACTATCGGTGAAGCGTTCGAGATTGCGACATCCTTGCCGGCGGAAGCCGTGTTTCCATCCGCATACGCCGCGGACGTTCCGCTTGAACTGACGCCCGCTCAGGCGACACCGGATCCGCTGGAACTCCTCGGCGGTCCGGATGTCGATATGCCCGACATCGTCGTCGCCGCGAGCCGTGCCGCGCCGCGCCCCGCTGCGGCCCGCGTAAGGCCCGTTCCGGCCGAGCCGATGGTCGAGGTCGGCGCGATCGACCAGCCGCTGTGCGATATTCCAGCGAGCAAGCAGGGCCTTTGCACAATGGCGCAACCTGGCGCCGATCCGGCGCGCATCTGAAACTCGAAGCGGTAATTCCGGCGATTACATGGTCGTGATGGCCCGCAACGGCGCGGCCCCGCGTTCGTTTTGTAAGCGGAGGTACAGTTATGAATCCGCGCAAGATCTCTCGCCGGAGTTTCGTGAAAGATCTCACTCGGACCCGGCATATGACGGCCGTTTCGGCGGTCGTGCTCGGTACGACGTTCATGCCACTGCTGGGCGTTCCAGACATGTACGAATTGCGCACCTTCCAGAGTGCGGTTGAAAGCTTCTCGGACGCGCGCGCGCATGCTTTTACCCCGCGACGCGATGATGAGGCGGCTCGTGAACGCAGCTCCCGCAGCGCCGTTGAGGATCGTGATGGAGAACGCCGGGGCGGTTCCCGCGGCGCGGATCGAATTCTCACGATTGAGCGGCCCGAGCATCAGGCTGCCGAGACGCTCGATACGGCGGACATTCTGCCCCTGCCGCCCGTGGAAGAGACGGAGCTGATGGCGCCGGTTGAGGAAGATGAAGTTGCGTTACCGGAGGTGGCGGGAGAGGAGCTGCAAGCGCCACCGCCGTCCGAAGACGACCTCCTCGACGAGGAGAAGCCTCCGGCCGAGGAAGAAGACGAACTCTAGATCCAGCGCCGAACGCGCCGCGTGTAAGCATCAAATGCGTCGCCAAACTGGCGGCGCATTTTTGCTTCCTCGAACGGGATGAAGACCCAATTGGCGATCATGAACACGAGCACGGGCGCAAGGTACATGAGCGGACGGCCGAACCAGACCGCAGCGCCAATGCAGGCTACGGTCAATCCCAGATACATCGGGTTGCGGGTGAGGGCGAAGAACCCGCTCGTCACCAGTTTGTTGTTGGTTTTCGACGTTGGGTGAACTTGCGTGCCGACGGCGAAGAATTGTCCGATCGAGAACATTGGCGGAATCAGGCCTAACACGATCAGGATCGCGCCGGCGGGCTTGTGGCGCCACTCGGGGAGATCCTGCAGCGCAGGCAGTTCGCTGAGATAGTAAAACGATGTGAGCAGCAGCAGCGCCCACAGCGGCGGCGGCAGGATGCGCAGCGCGCTCAATGCTGGCTCTTCGGCAATCTCACCACGAGTCCGTCCAGCGCTTCGCTCACCTTGATCTGACAGGAGAGGCGCGAATTGTCTTCGACCTCATTGGCGAAATCGAGCATCGAGTCTTCCATCGAGTTCCGCTCGCCTGTCTTCGCCAGCCATTCCGGATCGACATACACATGGCACGTCGCGCACGCGCATGCGCCGCCGCAATCGGCGTCGATGCCAGGCACGGCGTGCTTCACCGCGGCTTCCATGACCGTCTGGCCAACCGGCGCGTCCACCACGTGTTCTTTGCCCGATGGTTCGATGTAAGTGATCTTCGGCATTGTTTCCTGTCTCAGCGCGCCGCGGCGACGATTTCCTTCATCGGCCGCGACATATCCTCAATAACACTCGGCGCCACGGTCCGATTGGTTTGGATCAACATCTTCGCGCCCAGATACTCTCCCGGGCGGTTCACCGCATCCACGGCGATCAGCCTGTCGCCCTTGTAGTAGAAGGCGGCGAAGGCGCGGTCAGCCATGACGCCGCGGAACACGACGTGGTCGTAACCCTGGAACAGGCCGGCGATCTGGAGTTTGAGGTCGTACTGGTCCGACCAGAACCACGGCGCTTCCTCGGTTTGGGTCTGGCCCAATATGGTGGCGGCCGCGATCTTTGCACCTTCCACAGCGTTGTGGACGCTCTCGAGCCGGCAGACCCTTCCGTCATAATGGGCCATCGGGCGCCGGGCGCAGTCGCCGATCGCGAAGACCGATGGATCGGACGTGCGGCACTGCCGGTCGGTGACGACGCCGTCCTCGACCGTGAGTCCGCATTGCTGGGCGAGCGTCGTCTCCGGCGTCACGCCGATGCCGGCGATGACGAGGTCGGCTTTGATCTCCATGCCATCAGCGAGGCAGACGGCGGTCACGTGCTCCTCACCCTTGATGATGGCTGGCTGGCCGCCGAGCACGAAGCGCACGCCCTGGCGGGTATGTTCATCGAGGAAGAAGCCGGCGACTTCCGGGCTCGTCACGCGCGCCAGCGGGCGCACGGCGGTTTCCACCACCGTCACGTGAAGCCCGCATTGGCGCGCAACAGCGGCGACTTCGAGCCCAATGAAACCAGCGCCAATCACCACGAGCTTGGCGTCCGGCGTAAAGCGCGGCCGGATCGCATCGACATCGGCCGCGGTGCGGAAGGTGTGCACGCCTTCCAGATCAGCGCCGACCAGCGGCAGCCGGCGCGGCCGGGCGCCAGTGGCGAGCACCAGCGCGTCATAGGGCAGCTCGCGTCCGCCTTCGACGCGCACGCGCTTGTTGGCGCGGTCGATCCAGACGGCCTTGAGCGGCGAAAGGAAACTGATGTTCTCCTCGGCGTAGACGCTGGGCGGGCGCAGCAGCAGCCGGTCCATGGAGAGCTCGCCCTTGAGGTACGTCTTGGATAGCGGCGGGCGCTGGTACGGCGCGCAGGGCTCTTCGCCGATGAGCGTGATGTCGCCCGCGAATCCGCCTTGCCGCAGGCGCTGCGCGGTCTCGCCGCCGCCTTGGCCGGCGCCGATGATGATGACGCGCTTGATTTCGCCCGATGTCACAGCGGCTTAGTGTTAGAGGCCCTTGCAGAGGGGGCGCAAGGCGCCCTTGATGCCGCGTTTCCCCCAAGGCAGCATCCCAACCCGTGACCGCTCCCGTCCTCGTTGATTCGCGCGCTATCGCGCTGCCGGACGCCGCCGCCACGCAGGCGCTGGGCGCGCGCCTCGGCGC
>JAEWNX010000184.1 GCA_023461135.1 Pseudomonadota bacterium | reverse complement strand
ATGCTAGTGTGGTCCATTGAGACCGACCGCACGTGAGCAAAGCTCGCGCCGATCCTGCAGTCTCGTTTCAAAAGCCAATCGCCCGGTCCTTAAGCGCCTCGGGCTTGCCACTCGGCGATATCGCCGTTTTATCCTGACCTCTTGCTGAGGAAGCGGCGGCGATGGGAGCACGCCCGCCTTTACGAAATCGAGGCCGATCCTGCCCCTTGGACCCGTCTGGCTGTCGATTCCGATCCCCAACGTAATGCCTTGCGAGGACCGATCCAAGGGGTTTTTCACACCCCAGCATCATGCCGCACGCCGGCCCCAGACAACGCGCGGGATGCCCGCCAGGTCCCGGCGCGGCAGTTCGGCGGACAGACCCGCGGCCTGCGCCAATGCGGTGACGGCTTCCGCCTGGCCCTTGCCCACCTCCAACGCGAAGACGCCGCCCGGCTGCAGCAGGTGTGGAAGGCGCGCGGTGATCGCCCGATAGGCGTCGAGCCCGTCGGCGCCGCCATCGAGCGCAAGACGCGGCTCGAAGCGCGCAACCTCTGGCGCAAGCATGTCGATGTCATTTGTTGCGATGTAGGGCGGGTTCGAAAGAACAAGATCGAACGCGCCATCGAGCGCGACATCCCAATTGCCATGCCTCAGCGTGAGTCGGTCGGCGACGCCCAACGCGTCGGCGTTCGCTTGCGCCACCGCGAGCGCGCCATCGCTGATGTCGACGCCAACGCCAGTCGCGCGTTTACGCTCCGCGAGAACCGCCAACAGAATAGCGCCGGAACCAACGCCCAGATCGAGCACGCGCGCCGGGGCATCGGGCGCGATAACTTGAAGAGCCGTCTCAACAAGGAGTTCGGTTTCCGGACGCGGAATGAGCACAACGGGGCTCACGAAGAGATCGAGCGTCCAGAAATGCCTGCGGCCGATAATGTGTCCAACCGGCTCGCGCGCCTCGCGGCGCTGCACGAGCGCGTCAACGGCGGCGACTTGCTCGTCCGTTACCAGGCGGCGCGGATCGGTGACGATGTCGAGCCGCGAAACGCCCGCGCCGGCTTCCAGCAGCAATCGCGCGTCGAACACCGGCGTGTCGACGCCCGCTGTTTCGAGACGCCGGCGCACCTCGGTCCACAGCGAGACCAGCGTGGTCACGCCTCTTCCTCGAGCGCGGCGAGCTTCTGGGCCTGGTCCTCCGCCGCCAGCGCGTCGAGCACTTCATCCAGCGCGCCATTGATGACTTCCGGCAGATTGTAGACCGTCAGGTTGATCCGGTGATCGGTGACGCGGCCTTGCGGGAAATTGTAGGTGCGGATGCGTTCGCTGCGGTCGCCTGAGCCGATCTGGCCCTTGCGTTCGGCCGCCCGCGCCGCGTCGCGCATTTCGCGCTCGCGGTCGTAGAGCTTCGTTTTCAACATCATCATCGCCTGCGCGCGGTTCTGGTGCTGCGACTTGAGCTGGCTGATGACGACGATGTTCGTCGGCAAGTGCGTGATGCGCACGGCGCTGTCGGTCTTGTTGACGTGCTGACCACCGGCGCCGGAGGCGCGCATCGTGTCGATGCGGATGTCCTTGTCCTCGATCACAATGTCGACGTCGCCCTCCGGCTGCGGCAGCACCGCAACCGTGGCGGCGGAGGTGTGGATGCGTCCCCCCGCTTCGGTCTCCGGGACGCGCTGTACGCGATGCACGCCGCTCTCAAAGCGCAGACGCCCGAACACGCCCTTGCCCGTGACGCTGGCGACAGCTTCCTTCACCCCGCCAATGCCGGTCTCGGAAATGTCCTCAAGCTCAAATTTCCAACCGCGCCGGCTCGCATAGCGCTGATACATGCGCAGCAAATCGCCCGCGAACAGCGCTGCTTCCTCCCCGCCCGTGCCGGCGCGGACTTCGAGGATGGCGGAAGCGCTTTCGTCCCTGTCCTTCGGAGCAAGCAGCAACACGGCGCGCTGCTCGGCTTCCGGCAACCGCTCCAACGCCGATTGCAGCTCGTCACGCGCGAGCGCCGCCATTTCCGCGTCGCCGTCCTTGGCCATTGCCTGTAAGCTCGCGATTTCGGCGCGCAGCGACCGCACTTCGGACACCGCGTCCACCAACGGCTTCAGCTCTGCGTGTTCCTGGCCAAGCTTGACGATCTCCGCGCCGTCGCTGGCGGCGGCGAGACGCGCTTCGACGCGTTCGAAGCGATCGACCGCCTGACCGAGGCGGCGTTCCAAGCGTTCAAACGCGCTCATCAGCTACATCACGTCGGTGAAGATCTCGGGCTCGACTTCCGAAATCTGCGGATCGTCGAAAGCGATTTGGTCGCCGGTGCGCCGCGCATAAGGCACGATCACTTCGACCGCTTTGCCGTTGGCGCCTTCGATATGGAAGCAAAGCGCGCTGGCGTCATCGCTCCGCGCACGGCCGTCGAACACGAGGCCGGCGGCGATCAAGCCATTTTCTTCCTCGTCGAGACGAAACCCGGCAATGAGGCCCGAGATGTGATCGGCCGGCGCGGATTTATCGATCGGCAGATCGACATTGGTGTGGATCTGTTCGCCGGTCTTGCGGATGCCGGCGCCGAACGGCGCGAACGAGGCGCCTGCCTTCAGCGCCTGGTGAGCCGCATCGAAGAGATATTCGTAGGTGTCCTGCAGGTGACGCTGCAGCATCTTCAGCCCTTCGCCGCTTCGCGCTGCTCTCGCAGCAAACGCGCGCGATCCTCAACTAGGCCCACGATATGGTCAATCATAGTCGCATTGTCGACCTTATGGTCGGCTTTGCCGGCCACATAGACCATGCCGGCGCCTTTGCCGCCGCCGGTGAAACCCAGATCGGTCATCAACGCCTCCCCGGGGCCGTTGACGACGCAGCCGATGATGGAAAGCGTGATCGGCTCGGGAATATGCGCGAGGCGGCGTTCGAGTTCGTCTACTGTGGCGATGACGTTGAAACCCTGACGCGCGCACGAAGGGCACGCAATGATGGTGACGCCGCGCTGACGCAGCCCCAATGATTTCAGCAAATCGTTGCCGACCTTGATCTCCTCAACCGGATCGGCCGCGAGTGAAACGCGGATCGTGTCGCCGATGCCCGCCCACAGGAGCGAGCCCATGGCGATGGACGATTTCACCGTGCCGGTGCGCAGCGCGCCGGCCTCTGTGACGCCAAGATGTAGCGGCGCGTCGGTGGCCTCCGCGAGCATGTGATAGGCCGCCGCGGTCAGGAAAGCGTCCGACGCCTTCACGCTGATTTTGTACTCGCGGAAGTCGTGCTCTTCGAGGATGGCCGCATGCGCGAGCGCACTTTCCACCATCGCTTCAGGGCATGGCTCGCCATATTTCTCCAACAAGTGATGTTCGAGCGAGCCGGCGTTGACGCCGATGCGGATGGCGCAGCCATGATCCTTGGCCGCCTGCACCACTTCCTTCACACGCTCGGCCTTGCCGATATTGCCTGGATTGATGCGCAGGCACGCCGCGCCTGCGGCCGCCGCCTCAATGGCGCGCCGATAGTGGAAGTGGATGTCCGCAACGAGCGGGACCTTCGCGGCGCGCGCAATCTGAGCGAACGCAGCCGTTGAATCCTCGTCCGGGCACGAGACGCGGACGATGTCCGCGCCGGCTTCCTCCAGCCGGCGGATTTGATCGATAGTCGCCGCCGCATCCGGCGTCGGCGTGTTCGTCATCGACTGCACAGTGATCGGCGCATCGCCGCCCACTTCGACGCCGCCCCCGCGGATCTTACGCGAGCGGCGGCGCGCGATGCGCCGCCAGGGGCGGGTGTGGTGT
>JAEWNX010000183.1 GCA_023461135.1 Pseudomonadota bacterium | reverse complement strand
CTCTCCGACGACGAGGACGGCTAATAAAAGGACCCCGGCGAAGCCGCCGCGGAAGCCGACGCCGATGGCGAGTTCGACGACGAACAAGCCATCTCCATGTCCGCCATGGAGGCCGAACTCAAAGAAGGCGTGATGTCGACGCTCGACAACATCGCCGAAGCCTTCGGCCAATTCCGGAAGCTGCAGGACAAGCGCATCGATCTGCGGCTTAAGGGCAAGTCCCTCCCCGGCGCGCAAGCGGAAAACTACGACGCCGCGCAGAACACCATTATCGAAGAGCTGAAGAAGCTGAAGCTCAACAACGCGCGCATCGAGAGCCTCGTCGAGCAGCTCTACGCCATCAACAGGAAGCTCATTCAGCTTGAAGGCAAGCTGATGCGCCTCGCCGAAGCCAATGGCGTGCCGCGCCAGCAATTCATCGACGCCTATCACGGCACCGAACTCGATCCGAAATGGGCCGAGAAGGTCGCCGCCAAGTCGAAGTCCTGGGCCAAGTTCGTCGCCCAGGAAGTCGAGGACATCGCCGACATCCGCTCAGAGATCGCCGTGCTCGCCCAGGAAACCGGCGTGCCGATCGACGAATACCGCCGCATCGTTCACGCCGTGCAGAAGGGCGAACGCGAAGCGCGCCAGGCCAAGAAGGAAATGGTCGAAGCGAACCTCCGCCTCGTCATCTCCATCGCCAAGAAATACACCAACCGCGGCCTGCAATTCCTGGATCTGATCCAGGAAGGCAACATCGGCCTGATGAAGGCCGTCGATTAGTTCGAGTACCGCCGCGGCTACAAATTCAGCACGTACGCGACGTGGTGGATCCGCCAAGCGATCACCCGCTCGATCGCCGACCAGGCGCGCACCATCCGCATCCCGGTGCACATGATCGAGACGATCAACAAGCTCGTGCGCACGTCCCGTCAGATGCTGCATGAAATCGGCCGCGAACCCACGCCCGAAGAGCTCGCCGAAAAGCTCGGCCTGCCGCTCGAGAAGGTCCGCAAGGTGATGAAGATCGCCAAGGAGCCTATCTCCTTGGAAACGCCGATCGGCGACGAAGAAGACTCACACCTCGGCGACTTCATCGAAGACAAGAGCGCCATCCTGCCGGTCGACGCCGCGATCCAGTCCAATCTCCGCGAAACCACCACGCGCGTCCTCGCTTCGCTCACCCCGCGCGAAGAACGCGTCCTCCGCATGCGCTTCGGCATCGGCATGAACACCGACCACACCCTCGAAGAAGTCGGCCAGCAGTTCAGCGTAACCCGCGAACGCATCCGCCAAATCGAAGCAAAAGCCCTGCGCAAGCTGAAGCACCCGAGCCGCTCCCGGAAGCTGCGGAGCTTCTTGGATAACTAAGGCCGCCCCAGGGGGGCACAAATGCCGATAAATAAGAAGTACCAGATCTTCGTAAGCTCGACGTTCGAAGACCTTGAGGAGGAGCGTCGTCTCGTTATTGAACAGATTCTGAACATGGGCCACATCCCAGTGGGGATGGAGCTATTTCAGGCAAGCGATGACGAACAGTGGGAGTATATTCGGCGGCGAATTGATCAATGCGACTACTACCTTGTTATCGTCGCTCAACGATATGGCGCGTGCGCATCAGACGGGCTGAGTTTTACAGAGAAAGAGTATCGCTACGCGCGCGATCACAAAATTCCGGTCGCCGCTCTCTTGCTGTCTACTAAAGCGCAGAAGACCTGGCCCTCGGGGAAAGTGCAGGCCGACCATGCAGCCAAGCTGGAAAAATTCCGCACCTTTTGCGCAACCAAGAAGATGGTCAAATACTGGGATGACCCTAAAGACTTAGCGTTGAAAGCGATCCATGCGCTGAACGGCCTAATCTCAGATCATCCGCGACCTGGTCTCATCTCGGCCTCTGAAGCGGCATCTAGCGGAACGATCGCTGAGCTTGCGCGCCTATCAGAAGAAAACAACCAGCTCCGTCAGGAACTCGCTGACCTCGGCTCTGAGACGCTCAGCGCGCGCGAGACCGCGATGCTAAAGACACTTGAAACAACTGCACTCTCAAAGGTGTTGGCCAACCGTGGGATACAGGAGCTGAATCCAACCAACGACAGCGATGCTTGCGAATTGTTCTACGACATCGCTAGCGGCGGCACCGTGGCCATTACCGGTGAGCACACCGGGAAATTGTTAGCTGTGCGCTTGGCGATTAAAGCCAACGAGGACAACAAAACAAAGTTAGGCGCTCTCGGATTCGTCATGAATGATCGCTTCTGCGCCCTTGGCCTGCTCACACGCGACTCGTCCGCTGCAACACCAACTTGGACAGTGTCAGATCTTGGTTGGGTCGTCATCAGAGAGAGCCTCTCTCCCGAGGACATTTTGTTGCGCTGGTAGCGTCGACACATATCTCTTTCGACTCTACCTAGTCCGCCCTCGCATCTCTCCCCACCCCGCGCTATCCTCCGCCCCATGCGCTTTCTCCATTCCATGATCCGCGTCGGCGATCTCGACGCTGCGCTCGATTTCTTCGTCAACAAGCTCGGCATGATCGAGCGCTCGCGCGTTGAGAACGAGAAAGGCCGCTTCACGCTCGTCTTTCTCGCCGCGCCCGGCGACATCGAGAACGCGCGTGCCAACAAGAGCCCAGAGATCGAACTCACCTACAATTGGGATGAGCACGAGTACGGCGGCGGCCGCAATTTCGGCCACCTCGCCTATCGCGTCGACGACATCTACGCGCTCTGTCAGCGCCTGATGGATCGCGGCGTCACCATCAACCGCCCGCCGCGCGACGGCCACATGGCCTTCATCCGCTCCCCCGACGGCATCTCGATCGAACTGCTGCAAGAAGGCGCCGCGCTCCCGCCGCAAGAACCGTGGGCCAGCATGGCCAACACTGGCTCATGGTGAGGCGCACTCAGTAATTTCCCTCGTACGTCGCCGCGAGCCGCGCGATCTCTTCATCGCTCAACTGATCGGTGATGTCGCGCATGCGCCGATAGGTGTCGTTGCGGCGTTCGCCGTCGCGGAACGCGCGCAACTGGCGCTCCAGATAGGCGCGGTTCTGCCCGGCGATCGCCGGTGTTTCCGGTGGGCCGCCGCTGCCGGCGGCGTGACAGCTCTCGCACGGGGCGAGCCGCCGCGCCGGATCGCCGCGATGGATCAGCCGCACCATCTCATCATCCGCCGTCGAGATGTTGGCGCTGCCGAGCACCGGCCCCTCGCGCATGCGCCCGAAATACGCCGCGACCGCGGCCAATTCATCGGGCGTCAGCGCTTGCGCGGGCGGGGTCATCAGCTCGTGAAAACGCGCGCCGGAGCGATAGTCCGACAATTGCTTGTAGATCGCCTCCGGCGTCTGGCCGGCGATGCGCGGATAATCGGCGCTGATCGACATGCCGCGTTCGCCGTGACAGGACGTGCACACCTGCTCCGCCAGCTGGCGCCCGCGCTCGACATTGCCGCTGCGCAGGATCGCCATCGTGTGCGGGCTCCACTCCACGTCCGACACGGGCACGGCGCGCGCCTCGCTGATCGGCTGAGGCTGCGCCGGCGAACCGGGCGCGATGCCGACGGCGCGGCAGATCGCCGTCCACCAGTCGACCCCCGCGTTGGGCGCCTGCACGCCAGGCAGAATGAGCAAACCGAACGTCAGCGAAAATCCCAGGAAGCCGGCGACGATGACGGAGGCCCAGGTGAACCAGCGCTGATCGGTCCGCGGATCGTGCTCGCTCATTGTCCGCCTCCGATGCGGTGGATCATGACCGCAGGCGTCTCGTTCAACAGGAATTGTGCGATCGGGAAGCCGTACGCCGCCAGCATCAGCACCGCGACGAGGATGTTCCAAAGGGTGAAGCCGTTCAGCACAGCCGGCACGCGTTGCGGCGGATGCGCGGCGAGCGCGAAGCCGTAGCCTTGGCGGGGCACAGCGGTCCTTCCCGCCGGCAGAAGATTGTAGACGAACAGCAACGCGCTCAGCAGCAAGACGACCCCGCCCAGAAGCGAGACGTTCACCCACGGCCCCCACGCCGCGATGCGCGGATCGGTGTAGTCGAACGATGCGACGCGCCGCCACTGCCCCTGCAGGCCGAGATAGTGCCACGGGATGGTCATCACCATCATGCCGATCGCCCAGAGCCATATCTGCAGCCGCTGCAGCGCAGCCGAGCCGAGCGCGCGGCCAGTCAGCGACGGCCAGATGTCATAGGCGATCGCGAAATACATCAGGACGACAGTGCCGCCGAAGATGAGATGGAAGTGCGCCGTCACCCACGACGTGTTGTGCACCATCGCGTTCATGCCGTAGCTCATGTTGATGAGCCCGCCGCCGCCGCCGAAGAACAGCATGAAGAAGGCGAGCCCGGTCGCCAGC
>JAEWNX010000182.1 GCA_023461135.1 Pseudomonadota bacterium | reverse complement strand
GTTCTGAGTCCACGCTTCCAACTCTGCGCGCAGATCCGTTTGGTTGCTGTTCGGATTGAACGCGAGGGGCACGTCCGTCGTGCGGTACGCGTGCTCGAAGAGAGTGGCGCCGTCGCGCGCCGTGATGCGCATGGTCGCCGTGGCTTCGCGGCAGGTCGGTCCTTCGGCCTCCGCCTCGATCACATAATACTGGCTGCCGACGGCCGACCAATCGCGCGAGAATTCAGCAAAGCATCCGGCGCGCGCTACAGCCGGCGGAAGCTCAGCGGTGGCGCCGTCATTCTTCTGTTGCTGCGGCGGGGAGCACGCCGCAAGCGCCAGTACAGCAAGAGTGATCGTCGCACGCTTCATTCCGTGGTCTCCTCAACGTATCGATCGAAATAGTGCCCGGCGCCGCCTGCCGCCGGCTCCCAGAACACGCACAGCTCGCGACCCGTTCCTGACGCGTGACACAGCATAGGCAGATCGCGCGCGCGGATGTCGTCGTAAGTGAGGCGATCGAGCGTGGTTTGCCCAGGCGTCAATGCGTCCCACTCCGGCGCCGATTGCGTCGTCGTGACGCTCGGTTGCGCCCAACGCGTGAGGAAGTCGCGCATCGCCGCTTCATCGGCGTCGACGAACGCGTCCCCGAACGCACGCGGCAAAGGCGCCGCCCACGCCCAAGCGGGATGACCGTCCGCTGCAAAAATCGCGTAGAGGCCCACCGCCTTGTCGCAAGACGGTCCGATTGCGCGCGCGGTGACAGTTTCGTGTGTCTGCGCGCCGGAAAGCGCGAGGTCTTGCGTCACGCTGATGTCGCAGTGCGCCGCCGAACGCGGCCCGCACGCCGCGGTCGCGACGATCAAGCACAGAAGCAGAGCCCTCACGGACCGTACGCCACGATCATGGCAGGCGCGTGCGAAGCGGGATCGATGATCAGGCACTGCGAGGCCTCAGCGGCCGCGGCGTAGCAGATCATCGGCAAGTTGCGCGCGCGCAACATTTCGTAGGTCTCGCGGTCGAAAGGCGTGTCATAGGCGAACGTCGTCGCGCTCTCCGTTAGCGTGGCCACGCCCTCGCGCCATTGCGGCAATTCACTCGACCGCATCTCCGTGACATCGGCCCATCCGGAGAGGAAGCGATCCATCTCTTCATTGGTGACCGCCGGCGCGCCTTCCGGTGGAATGCCGCCGGCGGTCAGGTCGTAATAGGTGGAGGCGAACGCCCACAGCGCATCGCCTCGCGCATTGCGCGCAACGAATGTCACCACGGCTTGCGCACAAGTCGGGCCGTCAGCCCGCGTGGTGATGACGTCGGGCGCGTCGGCATTGGTCCACCTCACGTCGTGCGTGGCCGTGCGCGCGCATCCTTCTGTGGATGCGGCATCGCGCTGCTGGCCGCACGCGCTCAGCGTCAGAGCGGCGAACAAGACGAGAGCAAGACGCATGAGGTCCCCTGAATCGGGCGGACCATAGCGGCGTGAAACCGGGACGCCAGCCTATTCCGCGATCTCCAGCGCCGCGCCGCTGGTGAGATCGCCGATCGCGTCCGCGGGCGGCGCGCTGAAGAGGCCGTGCGGGCGCTGCAGCGCGGCGACGGCGGCTTCGTAGCCGGCCGCGACCACTTCGTCGAAGCGCTTCCAATCGCGCATGTCCATGTCCGCCATTTCGGGCGCGATCAATAGATCGGCGCCCGAACGGCCCTCCCAGGGATCCACCGCGAGCGTTGCCGCACGCATCAGGAGCGAAGCGATCGGCGGCGCGGTCTGAAATCCGTGCGCGGCGACCCAGCCGAGAAAGCCGGGCGGATCGCGGAAGTCTTCCGGATCGATCGTGTCGCGCCGCGCGACATCGACGCCGATGATCGGGCCGCGGTGCATGTCTTTGAGGATGTCGACCGGAAAATTCTTCAGCACCGCACCGTCGACCAAGAGCGCATGCGGCCCGTCCATGACCGGCGGCAGAATGCCAGGCAGCGAAATCGACGCGCGCAGCGCATTGCGCAACAGGCCCGCACGATGCACGCGAACCTCGCCGGCGACGAGGTTAGTCGACACCGCAAAGAATGGAACGGTCAGGTCTTCGATCAACGTATCGCCGAAATGCTCGGCCAGCCGCTCCTCGACGCGCCGTCCGCGCACCAGGCCCACGACGGGAAGCACGTAATCGCCAAGCGGATTGGTTTCGACAAACGCCTTGCGGATGCGCACTTCGATCTCGTTGTCGTCCCAGCCCATCGCCGCGCACGCCGCGATCACGGCGCCGATCGAGGTGCCGCCGATCATGTCGAACGGCAGCCCGGCCTCGCGAAGTGCGCGGATGACGCCGATATGCGCATAGCCGCGCGCGCCGCCGCCCGACAGTACGAGCCCGATGGCCTTGCGCGCGATCACGCGCGCCAGGCGCGCCGCGTCCGCATCGTCGAGGCCGCGCCAGTGAAACAGCCGCGCCGCTTCGGACGCGAGCCGCCACTCGTCCGTGGTTGCCGCTTTGCGGTCCATGCCGTGATGGAGAAGGACCACATCCACGAGCCGGAATTGCCGCGCCGGAGAAGGCTCTTCAGGCGGCAGCAGCGGCAGCGACGGGCGCGCGTCGGCTCGCGCGAAAAACCAGATGCGGTCCGCCTGGCGGATGCAGGTGCGGAACCATTGCGTGTCGGCGATCGGCGTCAGCAGGAACACCGCGTCGTTCTTTTGCTCGAGCGCGTCGAACCAGGCGCTGGTCATGCCTTCGCCGTTGAGTTGGCTTTCGTCTTCGTTCGTGACGATGGCGGCGCGCGCCCCCAAACGCTTCAACGCCGCCTGGAGCGTGCGAGCGCGCAACATCAGGTCGATCGTCGGCGAGGTGGAAATGAAGGCGTACACTTTCGGTTCCGCGCGCGGGCTCGATGTCGACGGCGCACGCGCGCGAGAGAGCATCAGTCGCGCCATATGCTGCATCAGCTTCGGGTACGCCGTGACAAGACGGTCGAACGCCTCCGGCGTCAGCTTCAGCAATTCGCTGTCGCGCATTGCGAACACGCTGGCCGTGTGCGGCTCGCGCGCCACCATCGCCATCTCGCCCACCGGTTCGCCGGGCCGGATGTAGCCCAGCACCTGATAGCCGCGATCGGCGGGCTTAAAGGCTGCCAGGGAGCCCGAAAGCAAAAACCACACGCCTTCTGGCGGCTCGCCTGCGTTCATCAGGGCCCAGCTCGCGGGCAGCGAAAACCACTCGGTCTCCGCATCCGCGGCCGCCAGCACCTCAGGACTGGCGTCCTTGAGGAAGGCGATGTCGGCAAGGCTCGGCTTCATGGGTTATCCACGGTAGAGGATAGGGGCCGTGTGTTAAGGCGCAATGAGGGGTCGCGCGCGCGGTTTTCCACCCCGGCCCGCGTGCTATAGGGCGCCCATGACCGTTTATGTCGCGCATGCGCCCGCGGACCGCGAGGCGGCCGAAGCCCTGTCTCTTAAAAACATCTGACGCTGCCGACGACT
>JAEWNX010000181.1 GCA_023461135.1 Pseudomonadota bacterium | reverse complement strand
GCCCTCGCCGGCCGGCGCGGTGTCCGCAGCGTCTGGCGCAGGCCGGCGAGACGCCGGCGCTCCATATGAAGTCGCGCTCTACGCCGACAATCGCAAGCACAATTCCCGCGCGTTCGAGCGCGCATCGCTGCCCGTCGGTTTCGAAACCAACGGACCCGCGCTCATCCTCGAGCAAGGCGCAACAACTTATGTTGCGCCCGGTTGGCGCGCGCGGATGAGTGAGCACGGCGATCTGGTGCTCACACGCACCGCGCACATCGAGCGCGAAGCAATCGGCACGCGCGCCGATCCGATTTTGCTCGAAGTGTTCAACAATCGCTTCATGGGCGTCGCCGAAGAGATGGGGCTGGCGCTGCAGACCACCGCCTCGTCCGTCAACATCAAGGAACGCCTCGATTTCTCCTGCGCCGTGTTCGACGAAACGGGCGGTCTCGTCGCCAACGCGCCGCACATTCCGGTGCACCTGGGCTCGATGAGCGACAGCGTGCGCGAGATCATTCGTCAGCGCGGCGGCACGATCCGCGCCGGCGACATCTACATGCTCAACGCGCCGCACGCCGGCGGCACGCATCTGCCCGACATCACCGTCATCGCGCCCGTCATCCTCGACGGCGATACGGTTCCCGCTTTCTTCACCGCCGCGCGCGGGCATCATGCCGATATCGGCGGCATCACGCCCGGCTCGATGCCGCCGGACTCGCACACGATCCAAGACGAAGGGGTGCTGATCGAGAACTTCCTGCTGGTGGAGAACGGGCGCTTGCGCGAAGCGGAAACGCGCGCCCTGTTCGCCTCCGCCCCGCATCCGGCGCGCGACATCGACCGGAACATCGCCGACCTCAAAGCACAGATCGCCGCCGTTCTCCGCGGCGCGGAAGAGTTGAGGCGTCTCGTCGCGCACTACGGCCGCAAGGGCGTCGCCGCTTACATGGGGCATGTGCAGAACAACGCCGAAGAGCAGATCAAGCGCGTGATTCAGAAGCTTTCGCCCGGCGCCTTCGAAGCGCCAATGGACCATGGCGGCCTCATCCGCGTCGCCATTACACCAGATCGCGCCAACCGCACCGTGCGCGTCGATTTTACCGGCACGAGCGCGCAAGCCTCGAACAATTTCAACGCCCCGCTTGCGATCACGCGCGCCGCGGTGCTCTATGTGTTCCGCACTCTCGTGGACGACAACATTCCGCTCAACGAAGGTTGCCTGAAGCCTATCGAGATCATCGTGCCCGAGGGCTCGCTCCTCCATCCCCGCTCCGGCGCTGCTGTCGTCGCGGGCAATGTGGAAACAAGCCAAGTCATCGTCGATGCGCTCTACGGCGCGCTTGGTGTGCTTGCGGGCTCGCAAGGCACGATGAACAATTTCACGTTCGGCGATGAGAAGCGCCAATATTACGAGACCATCTGCGGTGGCTCGGGCGCGGGACCAACGTTTGACGGCGCGTCCGCGGTGCAGACGCACATGACCAATTCGCGTCTCACCGATCCGGAAGTGTTGGAATCGCGCTTTCTTGTCTTGGTCGAGCGCTTCGCGGTGCGCCGCCATTCCGGCGGGGCCGGCGCGCACAAGGGCGGCGACGGCGCCGTTCGGCGCATCCGCTTCCGCGCACCCATGATGGCCGCCATACTCGCCAACCGGCGCGCAACAGCGCCGCATGCCTTGAACGGCGGCGCCGAAGGAAAGGCGGGGCTCAATTACGTGCAGCGCCGCGACGGGGCGATCGAGCACCTCGCCGCCACGGGCAAGGCCGAGATGGATCGCGGCGATGTGTTTGTGATCGAAACGCCCGGCGGTGGGGGCTATGGTGCGCGCACCGGCGTCTAGCGGGGGCGAATATGTTGCTTTTGGCTTTGGCATGGATCGTCGCCGTGGTGCGGCCCAGTTACGTAATGTTGTTTGCGTTTGGCGCAGCGGTCATTGCGTTCGCCATACCCGCCCTCCTCGGCACAGCGACGAACGAGGAGAGGATTGGGCTCGCCATAGCCGTCGCCATCAACCTCGCCATTCTCTATGGCGTCGGCGTGCCCATCGTTGCATTGCGGCTTTGGATGCGCTCGCGCAAATCGTCCGCGGAGTCCGACGCCGACCGCGAAATCGCGCGCATTCGCGCCGAAGCGGCGGCCCGCGAAAACCAGAGCGGCCAAAGCTAGCGAACGACCCTGTACGCAGTCAGTTCACTTGGCTCCCAGTGGGGTTGATAAAGCGTATCGCCGACAAGAAGGAAGTCATTCAGGAAGCGGTTCTCGCTGCGCGTATCCATGACCGTCTCGTGCGACCCGTCTGCTGCGTTCACGACATACATCAGCCCTGGCCATTCGCTGACGAGGTAACGGCCGTCGCCGAGCGCCGCTACGCCGTCGGCGTCGCCAAGGCCTTCGGCGAGCACGGTGACGGCCCGCGATTGGTAGTCGATCGACAAAAGCCGTCCGGCCATCGTCGTCACGATCAGACGATTGGGCTCGGCCAGCAGGCCATTGACGCTCTCAAGCAGCCGATGCTCGAGCCAGATTTCCGCCGTATCGCTCCGCACCGCGTAGATGCGTTGCGTCGCCGAGTCCGCCATCAGCACCTGGCCGTCCGGCGCAAACGCCAAGTCGTTGAGAAACTGCGCGCCGGGCGCTTGCACGCGGCGGCGGATCGCGCCTGTGGCTGCATCGAGCACCACGAGCTGGTCGATGTCGGCGACATAAAGCGCATCGCCACCGGCCATAACGCCTTTCGGCCCATCAAGCCCAGTTGCGAACTCGCGCTGTAGAACCTCGCCGTCGAGCGAGACACGCGAGATGAAGCCGTTGCCGTCTTGCGCTTCGCCTTCGCCGTTGACGTTCGTCACGTAGAGAAACGTCCCATCCGCCGAGAGCGCAACGCTTTCGGGATTGGCTGGGCCGCCGACACGCCAGACCTGCTCCAAACGAACCGCTGCCGGCGCATCGTCGGAGGGCGCTTCCTGAGCGCATGCCGCGAGTGCGAACACAAAGCCGAGCGAAAGCCATTTGACCATCGGCGCTCTCCTTCCTACGGCTCCGCTGTAGCGCCGCGCCGGCATGCAGCGGCTCGCCAAATCGACCAAGGGCCACGGAGGCGCGATGCTTGTCCTGCTGGGAATCGCCGTGGTGGTGCTGGGCTTCGTCGTCCGCGCCAACCCGCTCTTGGTGGTGATGGCCGCCGCCATTACGACCGGTCTCGCCGCCGCCTGGACGCCTGAGGCCGATCCGCAGATCATGTGGAACGCCGCGCTGGCGACGCTCGCCGCCTTCGGCAAAGCATTCAACGACAGCCGGTATGTGAGCCTTGTGTGGATCGTGCTGATGGCGATCGGCTTGCTTGAGCGCGCCGGCTTGCAGGAACGCGCGCGCATCGCGATCGCCAATGTGCGCGCCGCCACCGTGGGGCGCCTGCTCTGGGTGTATTTCGTGATCCGCCAAGCGGCGGCGGCGTTGGGACTGACTTCGCTCGGCGGACATGCGCAGATGGTGCGCCCG
The DNA here is from genome assembly GCA_023461135.1 of Pseudomonadota bacterium. Taxonomy (GTDB): domain Bacteria; phylum Pseudomonadota; class Alphaproteobacteria; order Caulobacterales; family Aquidulcibacteraceae; genus Vitreimonas. Next base: position 1,672 of record JAEWNX010000181.1, on the reverse strand, counting down.
CTCGTGGCGCCGATGGCGGAGGGCGCGGCGGAAGCCAAATTCGGCCCGCTTCCAGACAAGCAGCGTTTCTTGATCCGTTCGCACTCCGCCGCCGCCGACAACATCGCGCTTTTCTTCGGCGAAGACATCTTCATCGCCATTGCCTCGATCCTCCTGATCAAGGGCTTCCTGGAAACCAACGGCATCATCGTCGAGCCTCTGGAACTTTCGATCTGGGCGATCCCGACCGCGATCACGGCGCTGCTGATTCATAGCGTGCGGCTGTGGTTGCTCGACCGCAGGCTGAAACGCGCCCTCGCACCGCGCCCTTCAAGCCCGCAAACACAGAGCGGGCGGGACGCCGGCAAGACCGAAGGAGCGGCGTCATGATCACGCTCGATCACGCCTATGTCGCCGCAGGCTTGTTCTTCGCCGCCCTGGCTCTTTTCTCCGCGCGCGACGCCAGCAATCCGCGCCGAGGCGTCAACTTCGCGTTCTGGGGCCTCATGGCGGTGAGCTTCCTGCTTGGCTCGTACCTCGGCGACCTCCTAAACGGCGTGCTCGCCTTGGGCCTGGTGATCGCCGCCACGTTTGGCATGGGCCAGGGCAAACCGAAGACAACGACGCCGGAAGAACGCCGCGTTAGCGCCGAACGGCGCGGCAATCTGCTTTTTCTGCCGGCGCTGATCATTCCCGCCATTGCCCTCGGCGGCACACTGATCGTGCAGCACACCGAATGGGGACCGTTGCTGATCCAGGAACAGCATAAGACGCTGATCTCCCTCGTCATCGGCGTGCTGATCGCGGTCGCAGTCGTGATGATCTGGATCCGGCCGCCTTTGCTTGCGCCGCTGCAGGAAGGACGGCGACTGATGGATTCCGTTGGTTGGGCGGCGATCCTGCCGCAAATGCTCGCTTCGCTCGGCGCGGTGTTCCTGGTTGCTGGGGTGGGTGAACAGGTTGGCCGCGTGTTCGGGGAATATATCCCGCTCGACTCCCGCACGACGGCGGTCGCCGCATATTGCATCGGCATGGCGCTGTTCACGATCATCATGGGCAACGCGTTTGCGGCGTTTCCGGTGATGACGGCCGCCGTGGGTCTGCCGATCGTGGTGATGCAGTTCGGCGGAGACCCGGCGCGCGTGTGCGCGATCGGCATGTTGGCGGGCTTCTGCGGCACGCTGATGACGCCGATGGCGGCGAACTTCAATGTGGTGCCGGCGAACCTGCTGGAGCTGCCGGATCGCAACGCCGCGTTGAACGGGGTTATCCGCGCGCAGATTCCCACCGCGATCCCGCTGCTGATCGCCAACATCATCCTCATGCGCTTGCTGGCTTTCCCATGACGGCGCTCACCCGCGACATCGCCGAGAAATTCGCCGCGCTCGCGCTGGCGCATGTGGGGCGCGAGTATCCGAACATCATGCAGCACGTGATGGCCGGGCCGCATGACGTGGTCGGTCCGCGCGCGGCGCATCCGATCTTCTTCGGGAGCTATGATTGGCACTCGTGCGTGCACGGCTATTGGTTGCTGGCGCGGCTGATGCGGCGGTATCCGGATTTCTCGGCGGCTGCCGAGATCGCCGCGTTGTTCGACGACAACATCACCGAGGCGAACGTCGAGGGTGAATGTGCGTATCTGCGGCGACCGGAGTCGCGCGGCTTCGAGCGGCCGTATGGCTGGGGATGGCTG
>JAEWNX010000180.1 GCA_023461135.1 Pseudomonadota bacterium | reverse complement strand
GTTCCATTCCGAGCGGCCCGCGCTGATCGCGCCGCCGGGCTGGAACGGGACCGGCATCGGCAAGCGCGTCGTCGTGGCATGGGACGCCAGCCGCGAAGCGACGCGCGCGCTTTCGGAGGCGGACGATCTGCTCGAGTTCGCGGAAGCGGTGACGGTGCTGACGGTGGACGCAAAGCCGAAGATGTTCGGCCATGGCGATCAACCTGGCGCTAACATTGCTGGGCACCTTTCGCGCCGCGGTTTGCCGGCGGAGGTGCGGAACGTCGACAGTATGGGCCGCTCGGCCTCGCTGGCGATTTTGGAAGAGGCCAAGACGCTCGGCGCAGATCTTGTCGTAATGGGCGGTTATGCGCATTCGCGCTTGCGCGAACTCGTGTTCGGCGGCGCGACGCGCGAACTTCTGCGCGCGGCCGACGTTCCATTGCTAATGGCGCACTGAGGGGGCAGCCGTGGACATCAACTGGTCACTCTTCGACGGCGCGCTCGGGCTGCTGCTGATCGGCATCGTCATTTGGGTGGCGCTGAAACTGGCCAAGCGGATCATCATCGGCATTATCGCCATCGTGATCATCGGCGTGCTGTTCTTCGGCTGGCACATTGGCGGCTTCAGCCGCTCGTCGCTCGAGGAGCCTCAGGCGGAGAGCGCAGCTAGCCCCTGAGCGTTCGCGCGAAGCCTTCGCCCTTCAAAAGGGTGGAGGACCTGTAGTGCGGAAATCGGCGATCCGCGCCCTTGTGCCGCCCGGGCGCCCCACCTAGTTCAGGGGCGCAAATGTCACTCATGCCACGTTGATCCGCCGCAATGGGGGTCGGCGCGGGACGCCGTAAGGGTCGCTCATGGATATGGAAAAGCTCACCGAGCGCGCGCGCGGATTCGTGCAGGCCGCGCAGACCATCGCGCTCCGGGAACAGAACCAGCAACTCGACACCCAGCACCTGCTGAAGGCGCTGTTGGACGACCGCGAGGGTCTCGCGGCGGAACTCCTGCGCACGGCAGGGGCCGATCCGCGCAAGGCGGCGGATGAAGCCGATGCGGCGGTGCGCGCGCTGCCCAAAGTGCAGGGCGGCAACGATCGCATGTATATGTCGTCCTCTCTGGCGCGGGCGCTGGATGCGGCGGATCAGGCGGCGACGAAGGCAGGCGACTCGTATGTGACGGCCGAGCGGTTGCTGTTTGGCTTGGCGATCGCGGAGGGCAAGGCGAACGAAATCCTCAAGAAGGCCGGCGCTTCGCCGCAGAAGCTGGAGCAGGCGATCCAGCAGATGCGCAAAGGGCGCACGGCGCAGTCGTCGTCGGCGGAAGATCAGTATGACGCGCTGAAGAAATATGCGCGCGATCTCACGGAGGATGCGCGCAAAGGCAAGCTCGATCCTGTCATCGGCCGCGACGAGGAGATCCGGCGCACGATCCAGGTGCTGTCGCGGCGCACCAAGAACAATCCGGTGCTGATCGGCGAGCCGGGCGTGGGCAAGACGGCGATCGCCGAGGGCCTGGCGCTGCGCATTGTCAATGGCGATGTGCCGGAGAGTCTGAAGCACAAGAAGCTGTTGGCGCTAGACATGGGTGCGCTGATCGCCGGGGCGAAGTTTCGAGGCGAATTCGAGGAGCGGCTGAAGGCGGTGCTGTCCGAGGTGACGGCGGCCGAGGGCGGCATCATTCTCTTCATCGACGAAATGCACACGCTGGTCGGCGCAGGCAAGGCCGAAGGGGCGATGGACGCGTCGAACCTGCTGAAGCCGGCGCTGGCGCGCGGCGAGCTGCACTGCGTCGGCGCCACCACGCTCGATGAGTATCGCAAGCATGTGGAGAAGGACGCGGCGCTGGCGCGGCGTTTCCAGCCTGTCTTTGTGGATGAGCCGAGCGTCGAGGATACGATCTCGATCCTTCGGGGTTTGAAGGACCGCTACGAGCAGCACCACGGCGTGCGCATCTCTGACGCGGCGATCGTCGCCGCGGCGCAACTTTCACACCGCTACATCACGGACCGCTTTCTGCCGGACAAAGCCATCGACTTGATGGACGAGGCCGGTTCGCGCTTGCGCATGCAGGTGGATTCCAAGCCTGAAGAGCTCGATGAACTCGATCGCCGCGCGCTGCAGCTTAAGATCGAGCTCGAGGCGCTGAAGAAGGAAAAGGACGCCGGCTCGAAGGATCGCGTCGCCAAGCTTGAAGCGGAGATCGCGCAGATCGACACGCGGTCCGCCGAACTCACGGCCGCGTGGTCGGCGGAGAAGCAGAAGCTGCAGATCACTTCGAAGTCGAAAGAGGAGCTGGAGAAGCTCCACAACGAGTATGAATCGGCCGTGCGCGCGGGTAATTTGGCGCGCGCGTCGGAGTTGAAGTACGGGCGTATTCCGCAAATGGAAAACCAAATCGCCGACGCGGAGAAGGCCGGCGGCGAGGGCGGCGGCTTAGTGAAAGAAGTCGTGGACGCCGAAGCGATCGCCGGCGTGGTGTCGCGCTGGACCGGCGTGCCGGTCGAGAAGATGCTCGAGGGCGAGAAGGCCAAGCTGCTGGCGATGGAGGATCAGCTCCGCGCGCGCGTCGTTGGCCAGGAGCCGGCTTTGCGCGCCGTTGCGGATGCGGTGCGCCGGGCGCGTGCGGGCCTGCAGGATCCCCACCGGCCGATCGGCTCATTCATGTTCCTGGGCCCGACGGGCGTTGGCAAAACCGAGCTGACCAAGGCGCTCGCCGAATTCCTGTTCGACGATGAGCACGCGCTGACGCGCGTGGATATGTCGGAATACATGGAGAAGCACTCGGTCGCGCGGCTGATCGGCGCGCCGCCCGGCTATGTCGGCTACGAAGAGGGCGGGGCGCTGACGGAAGCCATTCGCCGCCGTCCGTACCAGGTGATCCTGTTCGATGAGATCGAGAAGGCGCATCCGGACGTGTTCAACGTCCTGCTGCAAGTGCTGGACGACGGCCGCCTCACCGACGGCCAAGGACGCACGGTCGATTTCAAGAACACGATCCTGATCATGACGTCGAACGCCGGCGCGCAGTTCTTGGCCGATCAGCCCGAGGGCGCCGATGTCGAGGACGTGCGCGATCTGGTGATGGGCGAGGTGCGCGCACGCTTCCGGCCGGAATTCTTGAACCGCATCGACGAGATCATCCTGTTCAAGCGCCTTGAGCGTCAGCAGATGTCGGCCATAGTCGATATTCAGTTGAAGCGCCTGGAGAAGCTCTTGGCGGCGCGCAACATCTCGCTCGAACTCGACGCGCGGGCTAAGGGCGAGCTGGCCCGGCGCGGTTACGATCCGGCCTGGGGCGCGCGGCCGCTAAAGCGCGTGATCCAAAAGGATATCCAGGACCCGCTGGCGCGCTTCATCCTGGAAGGGCGGATCAAGGATGGCGACGTCGTGCGCGTCACTTTCGACGGCAACGACTTCCTGTTCAACGGCGAAGCCGAGCGGAAGGCGGCGTAACGGGCGGTCTATGGTTGGGACGGCTGGTCCGTCCTGGGCTGCTCGTCCGTATTCTCATCGTCCTCCTGCGCTGCGTCGGTGATTGCGACGCGGGCCGCTTCGCCCACTTCGACAGCGGCTTCGCCAACCGCCTCGCCGGCTTCGGCAATCTCTTGGGAGGTGTCAGGCTCGCCCGCGGCGCGTGTATCGGGCGCGCGCGCGCAAGCTGCGAGGCTCAGCACGGCGGCGGCGGCGAGGGCGGTGAAAATGCGCATCTTTCTTTCCAACTGACGTCTTGCGTCGCCTGAGTGGCGGGGCGGACGGAGAACGCGTGAGCGCGTGTTTTGGGTCCCACGCGGGAACGGCTTCCTTGCAAGGCGCATTGAGCACGCAGCGGAGCGAAGGGCCCGTCTGTGACGCTGAACCTCAGAGCCTGGATGGAGCTGGCGCGACGGGAGATCGTGCCGCTGGCGTTCTTCTTCGCCATCGCGCTGCTCGTGCTTGCCTTCGTCGAGATCACGGACGAGGTGACGGAAGGCGAAGGCGAGGCGCGCTGGTTCGACGAGGGCCTGCTCTATGCGCTGCGCACCGCCGATCCCGCCGATCCAGTCGGGCCGCGCTGGTTCGAAGACACGGTGACTGAGATCACCGCCCTCGGCGGTTTCGGCGTCCTGGCGCTGGTGACGGTGTTGGTGGTGGGCTTCCTACTGATACAGAAGAAGTGGCTCGATGCACTGATACTGCTGGTCGCCACGGTGGGCGGCACGGCGATCAGCGAAGGCTTGAAAGTCGGCTTCGCGCGGCCGCGCCCAGATCTCGTTGCGCACGCCGTGGACGTCACCAGCATGAGTTTCCCGAGCGGACACGCAATGCTGTCGGCGGTCACGTATCTCACGCTTGGCGCGATGCTGGCGCGCACGCAGGATCGGCGGACGACGCGTGGCTACATTCTGGCCACCGCCGTGCTGATCACGCTGCTGATCGGCATGAGCCGCATCTATCTGGGCGTGCATTGGCCGACGGATGTGCTCGCAGGCTGGTGCCTCGGCGCGGCGTGGGCGCTGCTCTGCTGGTTCGCCGCGACCCTGCTGACCGCCCGCGAAAAAGCCGCTTGAGCCGGACCCTGGGGATGGCCTTCTGATAGCGGCCGTTCGAGGAAAGGCTGCATGAAGGCGAGCGTGTTCCAGGAGACGGCGGCGGCGGTCGCTCGGCGCTTCGGCGTCAGCGTAAAGGCGCTGCGCGTCTACGAGCGCGAAGGCTTACTCAAGCCCGCGCGCACGGTCGCCGGCTGGCGCATCTATCGCCAGCCGGAGCTGGAGCGCCTGTCCGCCATTCTTGCGTTGAAGCAACTCGGCCTGCCGCTGAAACGGATCGGCCAGTTGCTGAAGGGCGAGGGCGATCTGGCGGCAGCGTTGGCGTTGCAGGAAGCGGCGCTGGAAGACGCGCGGGTCGAAGCCGAAGAAGCGTTGAAACTCGTGCGCGCGGCGCGGGCCAAGCTTGCCGAAAAGCGCAGTCTTTCTCCGGACGAACTGGGAAACATCGTCAGGAGCACGGCCATGAGCGAATTCAAGTGGAACGACAAAATGGAAAAACTAGCGCAGACGCATTACACGGCGGAGCAATTGGCGCAGTTGCGCGCGCGTCCGTTCACAGCGGAAGATCAGGCGCGCGTCAGCGCGGCATGGGCGCAGGTGTACGCCGACATCGGCGCGCTCGGGCCTAATGCCGATCCTGCTTCCGACGCGGCGCTGGAGATCGGCCGGCGCGCGCGAGCTCTCATCCGCGAGTTCACGCAGGGCGATCCTTCGCTATTCAAAGCGGCGGGCGCGGTGAACCGCGAGATGATGGCGGACCCGGACCTTGCTGCGCAAATGCCGCCGCAAACGAGCTGGGTCTTCATGGGCCGCGTGTTCGAGGAGCTAAAGAAGCGCGAGGGCTAAAGACTGGTCCACTCCGCGTAGTCGGGGCCCTACCCATGCCGCTTGAGCCGCCGTTGCGTCCGTGAAACAGTGCTCCCCTGACCATAAGCGGCGCTGCCGCTGGGCGCCGCCGGACCCCGCAAGGGGAACCAAGGGAGAGCGCTCATGCCTGAAAGCAAACTGGCCAATGTGGTGAGGGCAATCGCCGTCGTCGGTCCGACCGGGGCGGGCAAGACGGCGTTGACGCAAGCCTTGGCATCGGCCGCCTCGGGCGGATCGGGCGCAGTCCCGACCGCTGCCGGCCAGTCCAGCGAAACGACGTTCACCGCCATCGACTTCATGGGCGATCATTACGCGCTGATCGACACGCCCGGGGCCGTCGATTTCACGGCGGACGCCGATTACGCGCTGCCGGCCGCGGACCTCGCCATCGTGGTCGCCGATTCCGATCCGGACAAGGCGGTGCTGCTGCAGCCCTTCCTGAAGGCAGTCGAAGCATTTCAGATTCCGCACGCCATCTTCATCAACAAGATCGACCAGGCGCGCGGACGCATCCGCGACCTCCTGGAAGCGCTGCAGCCAGTGTCGACCATCCCGCTGGTGGCGCGGCAAATTCCGATCTGGGACAACGAGAAGGTCACAGGCTACGTCGATCTCGCGCTGGAGCGCGCGTATCATTACGAGAGCGGCAAGCCCTCGAAGATCATCGATATTCCGAAGGGCATGTCGGAGCGCGAGACGGAAGCACGCTTCCATATGCTTGAGCAGCTCGCGGATTTCGACGACGGGTTGATGGAGCAATTGCTCTCGGACGTGACGCCCGATCGCGACACGGTGTTCGCCGATCTGGTGCGCGAGACGCGCGAGGGACTGATCTCACCGGTGTTCTTCGGCTGCACGGCGCAAGGCAATGGCGTGCGGCGGCTGCTGAAGGCGTTGCGGCACGACACGCCGGAGCCGAGGTTCGCGGCGGCGCGACTGGGGCTTTCGGGCGCTGGCGCGTACGTGATGAAGATTTCGCACGCAGGGCAGGCGGGCAAGCTGGCCTATTCGCGCGTGTTCGGCGGCAAGCTCGCGGACAGCGATCAGCTCACGCTGAGCGATGGCTCATCGCAGCGGCCGGGCGCGCTGTTCTCGGTGCAAGGCGCGCAAACGAAGAAGGTCGCGGAGGCGCGTGAGGGCGATGTGGTCGCCATCGGCAAACTCGATCCGGTGGCGGCGGGCGATCTGCTCGCGGCCGGCGGTGCGGCGCAAACGGCGCGCGTGAAGCCGGCCAAGCGCTTCCCGGTCTATCAGCTCGCGATCGCAACCAAGGACCGCAAGGACGACGTGCGGCTCTCCGGCGCCTTGCAGAAGCTGGTGGAAGAAGATGCGGGCCTGAACGTGCATCACGACCAGACCACGCATGAGATCGTGCTGCAGGGGCAGGGCGAACCGCATCTGCGCGCCGTGCTCGAGCGGCTGAAATCGCGCTACGGCGTGGACGTGAACACGGCGCGGCCTTCGACGCCGTATCAGGAGACGATCCGCAAGGGCGCGGAAAAGCGCGGCCGGCACAAGAAACAGACGGGCGGACATGGCCAGTTCGGCGATTGCGTCATCCAGGTGAAGCCGCAGCCGCGCGGCAAAGGCTTCGAATTTATCGACAAGATCACCGGCGGCGCCATTCCGCGGCAATGGATTCCCGCCGTCGAAGCGGGCGTGAAGGACGCGATGCAGAAAGGGCCGATCGGATTTCCCGTGGTCGATGTGCAGGTGACGCTGATCGACGGCTCATTCCATTCGGTGGATTCAAGCGAGCACTCGTTTCATCAAGCGGGGCGCATCGGGATGAGCGAAGCCTTGGCCGATTGCGATCCAGTTGTGCTGGAGCCGATCGAGAAGCTCTCGATCTACACGCCCAATTCCGGCACGCCAAAAATCAATTCATCCGTCTCTAGCCATAACGGGCAAATCCTCGGCTTCGAAGCCCGCGAAGGCTGGCCGGGCTGGGATCGCGTCGATGTGTATCTGCCGCACGCCGAGCGGCAGAATTTCATCATTGAATTGCGCTCGCTGACGCAGGGGCTGGCGACGTTCGAGGCCGCGTTCGATCACATGGTCGAAATCACGGGGCGGCGCGCCGAGGACGTGGCCA
>JAEWNX010000179.1 GCA_023461135.1 Pseudomonadota bacterium | reverse complement strand
CCGGCGGCCGCCCTGGCGAGCGCCGGCGCGCGCTGGGCGAAGGCGATGCGGAAGCCAATGAGATTGATGAAGGCCATCGAAGCGAACATCACGGCGACGACTGCCGATGTGACGCGCTCTTCAGCGAAATAGACCAGCGGATAGTTGAACGCGAACGTCACGGCGCCGACGCCGAACGCCCACAGGTGTTGCGCAGGCGACAGCCAAATCGTCTCGCGTCTGATCGCGCACCAGGCAAACAGCAAGACCGCCGCGAGCGCAAAGCGATAGCAAACGGATATGATCGGATCGACGACGCCGAATTGCAGCGTGATCGCGTACCAGGTCGTGCCCCACGCGAGCGTGCAGATGACGATCGCCGCCAGATCGCCCCATTGAGTCGGCCGCGCGGCCGAATCGGGCTGCGCGACGGTTTCCCCTACGCCCATGTGGATTCACCCCTCGACGGCACAAGATGGGTGCTTGCCAGCCGCTGACAAAGGCGCCCTGCTCGCAAATACGGCGAATAACAGTTCACCAACGTTCTCTAACGTCCTCCCTGCGTTGACCCCAAGTGTGCGCAAGCCTACCTTGAAGCTATGGCATCGGGGCGCTCTCCAGGGGGGCGGAGCCCGGTCCCCGAGAGTCCTCTCGCGTGTTTGTTTTTGAGGAGGCTCCTTCATGCGCATTCAAGTCGCCGGACGGCAGATGGAAGTCGGCGAAGCGCTTAGATCTCGAATTGAAGACGAACTCGCCAGCGGTGTCGGAAAATATTTCAACCGTGCGACGGACGCGGTGGTCACCGTCGGCAAGAATGGCGGCACAGGCGTCGATGTCGATTGTACGGTGCATCTTTCCTCAGGAATTTCCCTCCAGGCCGAAGGGCACGGGGGCGACGCGCACAGCGCGTTCGACGATGCCCTCGGCAAGTTGGAAAAGCGGGTGCGCCGGTACAAGCGCCGGCTGAAGAACCATCACGCGGACAACAAATCCCCCCTTCCCGCGGAGGCCGCGGCAGCCTATGTGCTCGCCCCGTTGCGCGACGAGAGCGAGACGGAGGAGGACGCGAACGGCGGGGAAGATCCGCCCCTGGTGATCGCCGAGACGACGGTGAACGTGCGCACGATGCCGGTCTCCATGGCGGTGATGCAATTGGATCTTTCCGAAACGCCCGTTGTCATGTTCCGCAACGCCGCTAACGGCGCGCTGAACGTGGTCTACCGGCGGCCAGACGGGAATGTCGGCTGGATCGATCCGGAACGCGCGACGAGCAACGGAACGGCATAGGATTGAACGGCGTTGGCGCCGCTCGTGCTACTGGGCGGCCCAAGCAGGGTATCGATGAACGATTTGAGCGATCTTGTCGCGCCGGAGGCGATTTTGCCCCGGCTCGCGGCGGCTTCCCGGCGTCAGGCGCTGCAGGCGATGACCGACGTGCTGGCGCGCGTGGGCAATGTCCCCGCGCGCGAGGCGTTTGACGCGGTGCTGATGCGCGAGCGGCTCTCCGGCACCGGTATGGGTGAAGGCGTGGCCATCCCGCACGCGCCGGTCCCGGGCATCGTGCGCCCGATCGGCGCCTTCGCGCGGCTCGATCCGCCGCAGAATTTCGACGCGTTCGACGGACGCCCGGCCGATCTTGTCTTCATGTTGCTCGCCCCGCCTGACAAAGGCGCCGATCACCTTAAGGCGCTCGCCCGCGTGTCGCGTTTTCTGCGGCGCGCGGAGATGCGCGAGAAACTCCGCGCGGCGCGCGGCGCAGATGATCTTTACGCGCTGATCGCGAGCGCCTCGCACAGCGACGCGGCTTGACCGTCGATGATGACGGCGTGGGACAGGCTGTTTTCGTACTTTCCGCTGTTGATGACGGCGGCTGTGATCGCTGCGCTCAGTCTGTTTGCGCAGTGGCCCAACGGCTGGACCGTGCTGCTTTTGCTGCTTGTCATTTACGTGCTGCCGCCAACCGTGTTGCGGATCGTACTGCGCTGGGCGCCGCTGAAACCCGGCATCGCCTGCATCGACGGCGGCAAGTTCTGCCCTTGGCTTGCCGCGCATCACATCCAGGCGTTCTACGACGCCTTGCCGTTCCTTGAGTCGCTGCTGCGCGTCATCCCGGGCTTCTATTCGATGTGGCTGAGGATGTGGGGTTCGCGCATCGGCTACGGCGTCGCCTGGCCGGTGCGCCTCGATGTGCTGGACCGGAATCTGATGGACATCGGCAACCGCGTGACATTCGACCGCGAAGTCGAGCTGGCCGCGCACGTGCGTCAGAAACTCGACGGCGGCGGCTCGCGCGTGCTGGTGCGGCCAGTGCGGATTGGCGGGCATGCCTATGTCGGCGCGGGCGCGCGCATCGGCCCGGGCGCGACGGTGCCGCATAACGCCAACGTACCGGCGTTGACTGTGGTGCGCGTGAATGAAACGTACGGTGAGGCGGTGCGGCATCCGGAGAAAGACGAAGCGCAGTTTGCGCTGAGTTAGCACTGTCGTCCCTCTCCCGCATTTGCGGGAGAGGTTAGGTGAGGGTGCGGCGCGGAATTTTCCGAGAGCGGCGCTGAGCTAGTCACGCTCCGCCGGCGCTCCACCCTCACCCTGCCCTCTCCCTCCCAAAGGAGGGAGAGGGTTCTTCGCTGCGCGATACTCCGGGATGCCAAGCCAAGGGTGTCCAAGGCGCCTAGGGGTCGGGCACGAAACCTGATGGACATTCGTCCGCAGCTAAGTCGCATACCCGTGTGAGCATGGTTCGACGCAACTCCGGCGCACGTGCACTGATCACCTCGGAGCTCACATCGTAAATAAACTGATTGAACTCGGGCGACCAGGCTTGACCAGCAGCGGATTCAGAGAACTCGTCTAGCGCCCGAGACTCGGCTTCGGTCGGTGTGTAATCCGCATTGCCCGACGCTACAGCTGCAACGAACCATGTCCGCCCTTCTTCCGACCGAAGGAACGCGCTGATTTGTTCGATCTCGTTCCGCGTGAAAAGCGAGGCTAGTCGAGGGGCGGCGGAGTCTAGGATCGCCGGAGCCGCAGTGATTGCCTCGTCAGCGGCTTGTCGCGGGTACTCATTCAACAGATACGTGCGTATCGACTCGCGAGTCGCGGGGCGCATTGTCACGAAGGCTGGATCAGCTTCCCAAGAACTCCAAATCTCCGATCCTCCCGCTTCAAAGCCTCGTCTGGCTGAAACAGCAAGCGCGCCAGTCTGGATAAACATCGAGCAACTCGCGCGCTGCCCGCACCTCAGCCGGCGATGCGCTTTGCCGATCTTCTGTGGGTGACGAGGCATTCGGCGTCGGCGAACAGCAAGCGAGAACAATCGCCAACCACCACATGCGCATGCCCTGACTCCCCTTGAACCTGCAGCCTCACAACGGAATGTTGTCGTGTTTCTTCCAGGGGTTTTCTAGTTTCTTGTTCTTGAGCGTCATCAGCGCGCGGATGATGCGTTTGCGGGTTTCGCGCGGCATGATCACGTCGTCGATGTAGCCGAGGGACGCTGCAACGAACGGGTTGGCGAAGCGGTCGGAATATTCTTTGGTGCGCGCGGCGATTTTTTCGGGGTCGCCGATGTCGGCGCGGAAGATGATTTCGACGGCGCCCTTCGCGCCCATCACGGCGATTTCGGCGGAGGGCCAGCCGTAGTTGACGTCGCCGCGTAGGTGCTTGGAGCTCATGACGTCGTAGGCGCCGCCATAGGCTTTGCGCGTGATCACTGTGACTTTCGGCACCGTGGCTTCGCCGTAGGCGAAGAGGAGTTTGGCGCCGTGCTTGATGAGGCCGCCCAGCTCCTGGCGCGTGCCCGGCAGGAAGCCCGGCACGTCGACGAAAGTGACGATGGGAATGTTGAAGGCGTCGCAGAAACGCACGAAGCGCGCGGCTTTGCGGGAGGCGTCGATGTCGAGCACGCCCGCGAGCGTCATGGGCTGATTGGCGACGATGCCGACGGTTGAGCCGTCGAGGCGGGCGAAGGCGGTGATGATGTTCTTGCCGAACTCGGCGCCGATCTCGAAGAAATCGCCTTCGTCGGCGACTTTCTCGATCAGCTCCTTCATGTCGTAGGGCTTATTGGGGTTGTCGGGGATGAGGCGATCGAGCGATGGCTCCTCGCGCGCGGCATCATCGTATTGCGGGCGCGTGGGCGGCTTTTCGCGGTTGGAGAGCGGCAGGAAATCGATCAGGCGGCGCATCTGCGTCAGCGTTTCGAAATCGTTCTCGAACGCGCCGTCGGCGACGCCGGACTTTGCCGCGTGCACGCGCGCGCCGCCCAGTTCTTCGTGCGTGACGATTTCGTTGGTCACGGTTTTTACGACTTCGGGGCCGGTGACATACATGTAGCTCGTGTCCTTCACCATGAAGATGAAGTCGGTCATGGCGGGGGAGTAGACGTCGCCGCCCGCGCACGGGCCCATGATGACGCTGATTTGCGGAATGACGCCGGAGGCGAGGATGTTGCGCTGGAAAATGTCGGCGTAGCCGGCGAGCGATTCCACGCCCTCCTGGATGCGCGCGCCGCCGGCGTCAAAAATGCCGACGATGGGCGCGCCGTTCTTCATCGCCATGTCCTGCACTTTGCAGATCTTCTCGGCGTGCGCGCCCGAGAGCGAACGCCCGATGACGGTGAAGTCCTTGGAGAAGACGTAGACGAGGCGCCCGTTGATGGTGCCCCAGCCGGTGACGACGCCGTCGCCGGGGATTTTGTTTTTCTCCATGCCGAATTCGGACGAGCGATGCTCGACGAACATGTCGAGCTCTTCGAACGAGCCTTCGTCGAGCAGGAGCTCGATGCGCTCGCGCGCGGTGAGCTTGCCCTTGGCGTGCTGGGCCGCCATGCGCTTCTCGCCCCCGCCCGCGCGGGCAGCCGCGCGCTTTTCCTCTAACTTGGCGATGATGTCTTTCATGGGCGCTGCTCCGCACTCGCTTGAGTGCGGTGTTAGCGGGATTTGCGGCTAGAGCAAATCAGCCCACGCGCTCGAAGAGCTTCTTCATGAAGCCCTGGAAGCCGGCGGCGCGGCGCTTGTGTTCGGCGGCTTCGGCGCTTTGCAGGTAGGTGAGCTGGACAACGAGGCGCTCGCCTTCGAAGGGCTTGTGGCCGTGCCAGGAATGGTCGGCGCGCTTGAAGCCGACGGCGTGGCCCTGGATGGGCGGCACTTCGGCGACATAGTCCTCGAAATCCTTCTCGCCGCGCAGCACGCGGAAGGCGCCGCAATCGGCGGCGGACCATGTCTCGTTGAGATAGACGAGGAAAGTCGAAATCTTGCGCTCGGAATCGGTGTGGATGCGGCCGTCGGTTTTGCGCGACCAGCGGCGCACGGTGATGAGGCGGCCGGCTTTGGAGAGATCGAGGTCGAGCTTTTCGGAAAGCACGGCGGCGAGTTCGGGGCTTTCCAGATCGTCGAGCAGCGCGGCATAGGCGCCTTCACGCGAAAGGTCGGTCGAGTTGAGGAAACCGACGGAGGTCGTTTGCGGAAAATCGGCGCGGATGGCGGCGGCGTTCTCGGGCGTGAGCACGCCTTCGCAGATCACATAGCGATAGGGTTCGGTGCTGACCTTGCCGGCTTTGACGGCGTCGAGGTTCAGCACTTTCAAGCCGCTGCGCGGGGCTTCGGTAACGGTATCCATAGGAGGCTAAATACACCCCCCCGCGGAGCTGCGAAAGCGCCCTAGCCCAGCGCTGTGACGAAGCGCTGCAGCGCGATCCATTCGGCGCGCTGAGCCTCCAGGCGGGCGCGGGCTTCGGCGTCTTCGCCCCAGTTTTCCAGGCTCCAGAGGTTGTCGAGCGCGGCGGCGGCGAAGGCGGCCTCGGCGCCGAGTTTGCCCTCCAGGAAGGCGAAACCGATCAGGATAGAACCGGCGAGCGTAACCGCTTGGGCCAACGCCATCGCGCGGAAATCGTCGAGGTCGTCGATTTCCCATTCGAGCACCGTGCGGTGCTGCGGCGGTATGTCGGCGGGCATGATGCCGGTCACCACGGGGATCCGCAGGTGCAGGCGATGCTCACCCCAGTCGACGATCGGATCCCACACTGCGCTTTGGCGCGCCACCAGCGGCGGGGGCGCGTCGGCGCGATGCGCGACGAGGTCGGTGTTGATGTATTTCGCGAGATCGCGCGCGATCTCGGCGCGCTTGCTGGCCATGAGATCGACGGCGGCGAAGGCGTAGCGCGTGATGGGCATTGTCGCTGGGACGATCAGTTCGCCCTGCGCGTCCCATTCGGCGGCGACGGCTTCGGCGAGCGCGCGCGTGGGCAGGCGCAACGGCTTGCCGGAGGGCGTCTTCAGCGTGCGCTGATCGAGGCGCACGCTGTGCGCGCCGGCGTCCTCGACGGCGGCGGCAGAGGCGTAGAAGCGACGGACGGGTTCGGTGGTCACGCTTTACAACGGCTCGCCGTTCTTGCGCGTGTAGCCGCCGCGGCCGGGCAGGAATTTCATGTCGAGATCGGGATACTCGCCCCAATCCTCGGGGTTGCGCGAACCGACCACGAGAAAACGCGCGGGCTTTCCAGAGCGGTTCTGCAGGTGATGGCCATCGCGGTCGCCGGCCGTGAAGCCGGCGCAATCGCCGGGGCGCATGATCTCTTCGCCCGCGTCGGTGATGAGCACGAGCTCGCCTTCGAGCATGTAGACGAATTCGTCTTCGTGGCTGTGCCAATGGCGCTGGCTGGACCAGACGCCGGGGTCGAGCGTGACGATGTTGACGCCGAATTGCGTGAGACCGGCGGCGTCGCCGGCGCGAACCCAGCGGCGATCCTTGCAGGGCGCATTGTGCGGCGGCGGATAGCGCGTGCCCTCGCCTTTCGGCGCGGTGTCGAGATCGATCTTTTTCATCTCTCCCCCTCGTCTTGGACCGGCAGGACATCGAAGGTCAGCGTCAGGAGTTCGGCGCCCTCGATGGGCGCGATGCCGTGCCAGATATAGGAAGGAAACAGCGCCAACAGACCCTCGCGCGGCTCGATCCATTGTTCGGGCCCGCATTGGACGACGGGACGGTTGGGCGCCCCCAGCATGATGTGCCCCGCGCGCGGGAAGCGCCGCTGTTCGCTCGGCGCGGAAGCGGCGATGTAAAGCCCAGTGATCCAGCCGCGATCGTGCACCTGGTTGGGCAGGTAACCCTCGCGCAGAAGGCGCGTGGAGGAGAGATTCTCGTAGCGGTAGCGATCCTGTTTGCGCCGGCCAACCGGATCGTCCGCCTCGTTCGGCAGGCGCGAGATGTAATCGCGCACGCTCGCGTCGGCGGCCTTCATGAACGCGCCGAGCACGGGTTCTTTCAGCGCGATCAGGTTGCGGCCGGTTTGCGAGCCGTTGTGCAGGAGCTGGTCGAACGGATGGGCGGAAATGCGGTGCTGGCGTCGCAGCGCGTCGGCCAGCGTGGCGTTGAAATTGTGGACGGTGAAATAGCCGCTTGGCGCCTCGACATCGTAACAGCGCACGTAGCGCTCGAAATCGTTGAAGGTTTTGTAGGCGCTATCACCGAGGCGGCGCAGGGCGAGCGCCTCGATGGCGATGAGATATTGTTCGTCGGGATCCTCGGCGCGCAGCGCGCGGGCGATTTCGAGCGCCTCTTGCGGCTGGCCGGCCCGGATGAGGGTCGAGAGCAGATTGCGACGCGCGTTGCGGGTGTCGTCGGTATGCTCGGCGGCGTGCCGCAACGCCTTCAGGCCGTCGAGCGGACGGTCGAGTTCATCGAGGATCACGCCGAACGCGGTGAGCACTGGCGCAGAATCGGGCGCGGTCTTCAGAGCGTCCGCCAGAATCTGCAGAGCGCGCTGGTGATGCTTGCCGCGATGCAGGGCGTCGGCGACAGCGAGGCGGAGCGCGATGTCCTGCGGGCGGCGCTCGATTTCCGCTTCGGCCAGCGCAGTGGCTTTCTCGCCTTCCCCGCGCAGCGTACGGACGCGCGCGAGCGTGGTGTGGAGCTGAAGCGATGTCGGCCATTTGGCGAGCCCCTGCTCCAGCACCTCTTCGGCTTCCTGCTTCTTGTTTTCCGTGAAGCGCGCGCGTGCGAGTGAGAGCGCGAGTTCGGCGGAATCGAGCGTCTGCTTGGCGAGCGTTTCATAGACTTCCAGCGCCTCGCGGCCGCGGCCGGCGCGATCGAGCGCGTTGGCGTAGTTGAGATGCAGCGCGCGCATGCGCGGCTGGTGCTTGAGCGCTTCCGATGCGGAGGCGACGGCGTCTTCGTGGCGCTCCTGATTGCGCTGCACTTGGCCGAGCAGCGTCCAAGACTCGGCGCCCGGCTCCTGGGCGACGTACGCGCGCGCTTCCTGCTCGGCCTGCGCAAGCTGGCCGCTCTCCATCAGGCAATGCACGATATTGACGCGCACCGCGGCGGCGTGGGGCGTGAGCGCCTGGGCCGCGCGATAGACGCGCATCGCTTCGTCGTAAGCGCCGCGCGCCTGCAGCACGACGCCGAGATCGTTATAGTAGCCCGCCTCGCTCAGCGAGAATGCGACGGCGCTGCGCAGATAACGCTCGGCTTCCTGCATCTGGTTTTGCGAGCGCTTGATGATGCCCATCAGGTGCAGCACCGAAGCGTCCGAGCGCAGTTGATTGAACACGGGCTGGAGGACGCGTTCGGCGCCGACAGGATCGCCCTGCGCCAGAAGCGCGCGGCTCGCGTTTGCGATGGCCTGCGCTTCGGCGGACGCTTTCATCGCCCATCCTCGAACGGGGCGAATGGATTCTTTGCATCGCGCTCATCGAAGCCCAGGAGATCGAAGGCGGCGCGCATGTGCGGCGGCGCAGGCGCCGTAATGTTGAGGTCGCCCTTGCTTGGGTGCGGCAAGCGGATGGCGCGGGCGTGGAGTTGCAGGGCGCCGGCGAGCTCGTTCGGTGTTGGGCGGTCGCCCTTGTATTTGGGATCGCCCGCTATGGGGTGGCCGATCTCGGCCATGTGGAAGCGGAGCTGGTGCGTGCGGCCGGTGACGGGGCGAAGCGCCATCCAGGCGGCGCGTTGCGCGGCGGCCGAGATGACGGCGTATTGCGTGATGGCGTGGACGGCGCCCTCTTCGCTCTGCACGGCTTGGACCATCATCT
>JAEWNX010000178.1 GCA_023461135.1 Pseudomonadota bacterium | reverse complement strand
CCCCCTGCGTAGCGCGGCCCGCAATGCGGATTTCGCCGACGCCGGTGCGGATGAGCTGGCCCTTGTCCGTGACCAGCAACAACTCTTCTTCGTCCTTCACCGGGAAAGACGCCACGAGGTGCGCCTCTCCGGTGAGCTTGTGCGCCCGCAGGCCTTTGCCGCCGCGGCCGGTGATCCGGTACTCGTAGGACGAGGCGCGCTTGCCGAGACCGTTCGACGTGACGGTCAGGATGAACTGCTCCTGCGTCTTCAGCCAGGCCAGCCGCTCGAACGGCACGTCGGCAACTTCACCCGTATCGTCCGCTTCCGCATCGGCTTCCGCTTCTTCGCTCGCGTCACGAGAACTCGCGTCCCACTTGAAGTAGGCGCGCGCTTCGGCAGGCGTGACATCGACGTGGCGCAGCACACCCATGTCGATAACGCTGTCGCCATCGCCAAGATTGATACCGCGATTGCCGGTCGAGGTGCGGCCGGAGAATACGCGCACATCCGTTACGGGGAAGCGGATGGTCTGCCCGTTCGCGGTCGTGAGCAGGATGTCGTCCTCGTCCGTACATATTTGAACGTCGACGATGCCGTCGCCCTCATCGGGCTTCATGGCGATCTTGCCGTTGCGGTTGACCTGCACGAAGTCGCTCAGCTTGTTGCGGCGCGCATAGCCAGAGCGCGTCGCGAACATGACGTCGAGCTTATCCCAATCGCGCTCGTCTTCGGGCAGCGCCATCACCGACGTGATGGTCTCGCCCTGACCGAGCGGCAGCAGGTTCACCAGCGCACGGCCCCGCGCACGCGGATCGCCCTGCGGCAGACGCCACGCCTTCATCTTGTAGACCATGCCGGACGAGGAGAAGAACAGGATCGGCGCGTGCGTTGAGGCCACGAACACGCGCGGGACGAAATCCTCTTCCTTCATTTGCATGCCGGCGCGGCCGCGCCCGCCGCGCCGTTGCGTGCGGTAGAGCGCCAGCGGCGTGCGCTTCACGTAACCGCCATGCGTGACGGTGACGACCATGTCCTCACGCGGGATCAGCGCTTCGTCGTCGATCTCGCCTTCCGCCTCGCCGATCGGCGTGCGGCGCGGCCCGCCGAACGCCTCCTTCACCTCGGCAAGTTCGGCCTTGATGATGTCGAGGATGCGCTGGCGGCTGCCCAAGATGTTGAGCAATTCGCGGATTTCCTCGGCGATCTCGTTGGCAGCCTTGGCGATATCGTCACGGCCGAGGCCCGTGAGACGCTGCAGCCGCAGTTCGAGGATCGCGCGCGCTTGTTCTTCCGAGAGCCGGATGGTGTCGCCCTCCCCCACAACCGTGCGCGGATCGGCGATCAGCGCGATCAGCGGCAGCATGTCGCCCGTCGGCCAATCGCGCGCCACCAACCGTTCGCGCGCTTCGTTGGGATCGGCGGAGGTGCGGATGACGCGGATGACTTCGTCGATGTTCGCAACGGCGATCGCGAGGCCCACCGTTTCGTGGCCGCGCTTGCGCGCCTTCGCCAAACGGAACTTGCTGCGGCGCGTCACGACTTGCTCGCGGAACGCGAGGAAGGCGACGAGCATGGCCCGCAGGCCCATCTGCTCGGGCCGCCCGTTATTCAGCGCCAGCATGTTCACGCCGAACGAAGTCTGCAGTTGCGTGAAGCGGTAGAGCTGATTGATGACGACGTCAGCAACCGTATCGCGCTTCAGTTCGATCACAAGCCGGATGCCCAGGCGGTTGGATTCGTCGCGCACCTCGGCGACGCCCTCGATCTTTTTCTCGCGCACCAGTTCGCCGATGCGCTCGTACACGCTGGCTTTGTTCACCTGGTAGGGAATTTCGTAGAAGACGATCGCCTCCCGCCCGCGGATCGTCTCCATCTTGTAGCGGGCGCGCGTCGCCACCGACCCCCGGCCCGTCATAAGCGCAGCGCGCGCGGCGGTGCGGCCAAGGATTTCGCATCCAGTCGGGAAATCGGGGCCAGGCACGATGTCCAGCAGGTCGAGGTCGGAGATGTCAGGCGTGTCGATCATCGCCACAGCGGCGTCGATCACTTCGCTCAAATTGTGCGGCGGTATGTTCGTGGCCATGCCGACGGCGATGCCGCCTGCGCCGTTTACGAGAAGATTTGGGTAGCGCGCCGGCAGCACCATCGGTTCGCGCCGCTCGCCGTCGTAGTTATCTTGGAAGTCGACCGTGTCTTCGTCGATGTCCGCCAGCAGCGACATTGCAGGCTTGGCGAGCTTGCTTTCGGTGTAGCGCATCGCCGCCGGCGGATCGCCGTCGATCGAGCCGAAATTGCCTTGCCCGTCGATGAGCGGCAGGCTCATCGAGAAATCCTGCGCCATACGAACGAGCGCGTCGTAGATCGCCAGGTCGCCGTGCGGGTGATAGCGGCCCATCACTTCGCCGACCGTGTTGGCGGACTTGCGGTACTTCTTGTCGGGCGTGTTTCCCGCCTCATACATCCCGTAGAGGATGCGCCGGTGCACGGGCTTCAAGCCGTCGCGCACGTCGGGCAACGCGCGCGAGACGATCACGCTCATCGCGTAATCGAGATAGGAGCGCTTCAGCTCCTCTTCGACGCTGATCAGCGAGACGCCAGGAGGAAGAGATGGCCCGCCGTTCTCGGCGGTATCGGAAGGATCAGACACGAGGCAAAAAGCTCACAAAAGCGGCGGAATCTGCGGGAGAAAAACGGGAGAATCTCTGCCCGCCAACCAAGACTTTAGATAGCAATTCCACCCCCTTCCCGCAAACGCACCAGGGTGCGACTTATCCACAATCGGCTCCGAAGCAGGTGTAGACGCGCGATGATCCTGCTGGCGTCGCGGAAGCTTTCAATCAGGCGACGCAAGAGGGTCGAAAGCTCGCGCGTAGCGGGCTAACTCCAGTGCTTAGTCTAGGAGATTGCGATGAACCGCGTGTCGATCCTCAGCCTGCTTTTGGCTTTCGTCTTGGCGGCGTGCGCCAGCACAGGCGAAAGCATGGGCGATTACACCGCCCAGGCGCCGAAAACGGCCTGGATCGTGGGCGCCGACGGGGCCCAGATCGGCCAGGCGACGTTCCGCGACGGTCCGAACGGGGTGCTGATCCAACTGGAGTTTGCACCTGGCGGCCTGCCGGCGGGTTGGCACGGGCTGCATCTCCACCAGCGCGGCGATTGCAGCGATTTCGCTACGGGCTTCCAAGCTTCCGGCGGACACCTCGGCATGGGCGAGCGCGTTCAACATGGGCTGCTCAACCCGCGCGGTCCCGAAGCCGGCGATCTACCCAACATCTTCGCGCCAGGGGCTGGCGTTTTTGCAGCAGAGGTTTTCGCCCCGCTCGCCACGCTCGGCCCTCGTGTCCCCGGCAACGCCAACCGTCCCGAACGTCTCTCGTTGCTCGATGCAGACGGCTCAGCGCTGCTGATCCACGCCGGCCCGGACGATCAAATCAGCCAACCGATCGGCGGCGCCGGCGCGCGCATCGCCTGCGCGGCGATCACGCCACTGCCTTGAACCGCCGTTCGGCGAGCGCGACCAGCGCGACCCCGCCGATCGTGGCTGCGGCGCCTGCAAGAATTTGCGGCGTTATGGTGTCGCCCAGGATGAGCGCGGCGAGAGCGAAACTGATCAGGGGAGTCATCAGCAGATAGGGCGTGGTGCGCGAGACTTCGTACTTCTGCACCAGCCGAAACATGAACGCGTTGGCGACGACAGAGGAGACAAGCGCGCCAAACGCGACCGCCGCCCAGGCGTACCAAGGCGCGCTCGTAATCGCCTCCACTTGTCCCCGCTCGAACAGCAGCGATCCCGCCGCCATGGTCGGCGCGGTCGCGAGCGCGATCCATGCCTGCATCGACCAGGCGTCCACGCCCCCGCCGATGCGCCGCACCAGCACCGTGCCGAGTCCGTAGCATGCGGCCGCCGTCACGATCATCGCAAGCGGCAATCCCTGCGCGAGCACGGCCGGGTCGAAATTCATGGCGGCCACGCCGAGAAACGCAACGACGACACCCGCCCAACGCAGCGGCCCTACGCGCTCCTTGAGCAAGAGAGCCGCGAACACAACGGAAGCCGGCGCCCAAAGCTGCATCGCCACCACCATCGGCGCGATCTCGTCGGCGAGCTTCAAGCCCACATACTGGATGCCGAAGTGCAGCGGGCCCACGAACAGAAGCATCAACGCGAACGGGCGCCACCGGTCCCTCGGCGGCGGTTTCATCCAGAAGATGAGCAACGGCGCCACCAGTGCAAAGCGGAACGCCACGGTCATCATCGGGGTCAGCGCATCGACCGCAACTTTGGCGAAGATGTTGTTCACGCCCCAGATGAGCGCGATCGAGATGAGCTGCAGGAAATCGAGCGGCGCAAAAGCGCGCGAGGCGGGCGTCACTTGGCGTGGCTAGAATGCGGAACGCGCCCACGCAAGCGCAGGCGCGTCACACAATGTTGCCGTTCGTTGCGAACGATTAGAACGGAATCTCGTCGTCGAGATCCTGGTTGAAGTTTTCGCGCGGTCCGGCGCTGGAGCGCTTGGCGCCGGCCTTCGAGGCGAAGCCGCCGCCGTCGTCTTCGTAAGAGCGGCCGCCGCCTTCGCCTTTGCCGTCGAGCATGGTGAGTTCGCCGCGATAGCGTTGGAGCACGACCTCAGTCGTGTACTTCTCGACGCCCTGCTGATCGGTCCACTTGCGGGTCTGCAATTGTCCCTCAATGTAAACCTTCGAGCCCTTCTTCAGGTATTGCTCGGCCACCTTGGCGATGTTCTCGTTGAAAATGGCCACGCTGTGCCACTCGGTCTTTTCCTTGCGCTCGCCCGATTGCTTGTCACGCCAGGTCTCGGACGTGGCGATGCGCAGGTTCACGACGGGGTCGCCGGACGGCAGGCGCCGCACCTCAGGGTCGCGGCCAAGATTGCCGATTAAAATCACCTTGTTGACGCTGCCAGCCATCGCCGACCTCCTCTTCTCTTGCGCTTGAACTCGATGGGGCGCGCCATGGCCTCGTTTCTGGGCGTACCTATGTTCTCTCTAT
>JAEWNX010000177.1 GCA_023461135.1 Pseudomonadota bacterium | reverse complement strand
GGCGCACCACGGCCGGGTCGATCTCGAAGATGGTCAGTCGATCTTCCGGGCGCATCAGACAAGCCGTTGAACCGGCGCCGAGGCCGATCAGCGCAAGATCCGACGACTCGTTCGTGCTGAGGCCCGCAAGGATCGCCTCGCCCAGAGCCGTGCGGGGGTGGTAGTACGTCAGCGGCTGGCGCGCGAGTTCAGGCGTCGCCAGTTGCGCGCCGTGAATGGTGGTGCCGTGCATCAGGATGCGCAGCGGCGGCACGCTGGGATCGTCGCGGTCTTCGACCACCCGGGTGCGCAGCACGCCAAAGAAGCTGCGCTCTTGTGTGATGATGCGGACGCCGCGCACGTCGTCGAGCATGATGATCGCGAACGTCACCAGCACGAGGCCCGCCAGCACGAACGGCCGCATGCGATTGAGGAAGAGCGCGAGTGCGCAGAAGAGGACGCCCATCACGCTCAGCGCATTGGCGTTCATGCGCTCTCCGGTGAGCACGACCATGATCACCAGCACCGCCGACGGAATGGTCAGACCGAGCGCGAAATCGGCCACGCGGCGATTGTCGCGCCGGGGCTGTACCGTGGCGTGGACGGAGAAGAGCAGCACGAGGAAGCTCGACGCCATCAGCAGGTAGTTCCATGGCGCGCGGGTTTCGAGATTGGCGCGTCCTTCGACGACTTGACGCAAGAACACGGCGTCGAGGTTGAACGCCGTCCAGATTAGCAGGATCGCGTACAGCGCGGCGACGGCAAGAAACGCGTAGCGGAACGGGGCAGGCCTGCTCTCATCGCCCCACCCGGCGGCGATCAACGCCGCCGCGGCGCCGAGCGCGCCGAAAATGATGACGCAATCAAGATGGTCCCATCGCATCAGCAGCACGGCCAGCACGAGCATCGCCGCCGCGCTCGCGAGCGATGCGTCGCTCAGGCGCGGCATTGCGCCTGGGCCGCGCGGGCGGAACAAGCAAACGGCGGCCAGCGCCAGCGGGTATTCGTAGATGTTGTTGAACACGAGCGGCGCAACCAAGGCCGCGAAGGATCCGCCAAGCACGCCGCCCAGCGATACGAACAGATAGAATTCCGTGAGCCGGTCCGCGCTCGGCCGGGTACGCGTCAACGCCAGATGACACACGAGCGCGCTGAAGAAGAAGCCGCCGAGAATGGCGGTCACCGAGGCCACCCAATTTCCCGAGGACGTGTACGCCATCACCATCAACGCGAGCGCGAACGGATGGATAAGCAGCGTGGCCGGTTCGAGCTTTTCGCCGCCGCGCGCGAAAGCGAGCACGAATGTGGCGAGATAGATCGCGAGCGGGGCAACCCACAGCATCGGCGCCGAGGCCACGTCCGTGGTGATGTGCAGCGTGACGGCCAGCGAGAGCGCTGATGGCACTGCGGCGGCGGCGACCCAATAGCCTCGCTGCCGCCAACTCGGCGGGCCCGCCGCATGTTCGAGCGGCTTCGGCGCATCGCCGTGCGCGGCGAGCGCGATGCCGGCGGCGAGCGCGATCAACGCGGCGACCAGCACATAGCCGGCGCTCCATGCGCCGCTCTGCGCATGCGCGCCGAGCAATGGCTCGATGACGATCGGATACGCCAACAGGCCGCCGAAGCTGCCGAGGTTGCTGGCGGCGTAGAGATAATACGGATCGTGCGCGTCGCTGCGGCCGGTGCGCGCGTACCAGGCCTGCAGCAGCGGCGCCGTTGCAGAAGCAGCCGCGAAGGGCGCTCCGACGGAAAGCGCGAGCACGCCGACAAGCCAGAACGCCGGGTGGTCGGAATTTGGCTGGCCCAGCAGCTCTGTGACGTGGACAGGCAGGACGAGCCAGGCCGCGGCGAGCACAAGCACGTGCACGATCGCCTGCACCCGGAGATCTTTCACGCGTTGCAGCAGGTGGGCGTAGAGGTACCCCAGCAGCAGCGCGGCCTGGAAGAACGCCATTGACGTGTTCCAGACCTGGGGCGAGCCGCCCAAGAGCGGCGTCACCATGCGCGCGAACAAGGGTTGTAAAACGAAGATCAGCGCGGCGCTGGAAAAAAGCGCGAGCACGAACACAGGCGCTGCGGCGCGGCGCGCGATGGCTTCCATGCTCTCTCCCCTGACCGGCGTCCGCTTCTGCCAGCGGGGGCGATTCCAGGGAATGGACATTATCAGGGCGTCGCCAGAGGGTATGTTTGAGGCGCGGAACGGGTTCGTGGCGCGCCGCGTTCGACTGGCCTCCTCGGAGAATGGCGCAGATGGCGCAGAACAAGAGTCACGACGCGGCGAACGCGGTGATCGTTTCGGCCAAGGCCAAGGAATACACGATCGCCACCGCGGAAAGCTGCACGGGCGGGCTGGTTGCGGCGGCCATCACGGCCATCCCGGGCGCGTCCGCCGTTCTGGAGCGCGGCTTTATCACCTACTCGAACGCAGCCAAGACCGAGATGCTAGGCGTGCCGGCCGAATTGATCGACCGGCGCGGCGCCGTCAGCCAGGAAGTCGCGCTGGCGATGGTGGACGGCGCGCTGAAGCACAGCAAGGCGGACATCGCCGTTGCGGTCACGGGCATTGCGGGTCCCGACGGCGGCAGCGAGCACAAGCCGGTGGGGCTGGTGCACATCGCCGCGGCCAAACGTGGCGGTGCGAGGCTGCACGAAGAGCACCGGTTCGGCGACATTGGGCGCAACAAGGTGCAAGCAGAGAGCGCGGTCGCGGCGCTAAGGCTTATTCAGACGCTCTTGGATTAGCGAGCCGCCGGCGCGCCTCTTTCTCGAACGAATTCATGATCCGATCGGAGAGCTTGTCTTTGTTTGCGGCGACCAGCGCCTGCAGCACCGGGTTCTTGAACTGGTAGCTAATTGAGAAGCGCACCCGCGCGCCTTTCTCGTGCGGTTCGAAGCGCCAGAAATTGTCGAGCGCATGGAACGGGCCGTGCACGAGGGCGACATCCACCTCCCCCTTCGCAGGTTCGCAGCGCACAGTGGTGGCGAAGCGCTCGGTGATGTGTTTCCAGCCGACGATGGCTTCGGCCACGCCTTCCCAGCCGCCATCAGGACGCTTTTCTTCCTTCGTGATGCGCAAGCTCTGCAGCCAGGGAATGAACTGCGGATACTCGCGCACGTCGCCGACGAGACGGCACAAATCCGCCGGCGGATACGGCAGCACGCGCTCAGCTTTGATGGTCGTGCGCGCCATTCACGCTGAAGCTTGGGCCTGGCGCGCGGCCTTGAGGCGCGCGAAGTCTTCGCCGGCGTGGTGGGAGGAGCGCGTCAGTGGCGATGCCGACACCATCTGGAAACCCTTGGCGTAGGCGATCGTCTCCAGCGCCTTGAACTCGTCCGGCGTCCAGAAGCGATCGATGGCGGCGTGCTTCTTTGTGGGCTGCAGATACTGGCCGATGGTGAGGAAGTCGACGTTGGCGACGCGCAGGTCGTCCATCACCTGCAGCACTTCGTCCTTGGTTTCGCCCAGGCCAACCATGAGGCCGGACTTCGTGAACTGCTGCGGGTCGCGTTGCTTCACGGAATCCAGCAAGCGCAGCGACTGGTAGTAGCGCGCGCCGGGGCGGATGGAGTGATAGAGCCGCGGCACGGTTTCGAGGTTGTGGTTGAACACGTCCGGCTTGGAGTCGATGACGCGCTCGGCCGCGCCCGGCTTGCGCAGGAAGTCCGGCGTCAGGATTTCGATCGTCGTCTCGGGCGCTGCTGCGCGGATGGCGGAGATAGTTTGGACGAAGTGATCGGCCCCGCCGTCTTCGAGATCGTCCCGGTCGACGCTGGTGACCACGACGTGCTTGAGGCCCATCTGCGCAGTGGCATCGCCGACGTTCTGGGGCTCGTTCGGATCGAGCGGCAGCGGCTTGCCTGTGGCGACGTTGCAGAAACTGCAAGCGCGCGTGCAGATGCCGCCCAGGATCATGAAGGTGGCGTGCTTGACGCTCCAGCATTCGCCGATGTTGGGGCAGCCGGCCTCTTCGCAGACCGTGTGTAGCTTCAGTTCGCGCACCAGCTCCTTGGTCTGGTGGTAGCCCGGGCTGGTGGGCGCCTTCACGCGGATCCAATCCGGCTTGCGTGGGCTCGGCGCGTCCGGCCTCCCCTGCTTTTCAGGGTGGCGCGGGCGGCCTTGCTCGCCTCCCTGGCGCAAATCAAACAACGTGGTCACGCCGGTAACATGACCCTCTGCGCCTTCTGCCGCAACGCCTCGGCCGGATTCCTCCCCTGCGTGATCAAAGCGTTAATGCCGGGACGCTTGCCCGGCCTCAAAGGCGCCGCTAGTTTCTGTTACAGCCGTGAAACAATAATCACGGGTCAAGCGTCCTTCCTCCTCATCGAGGGCGCTCGAGGCGGGTCAGGACGGAGGCATCAAGTTTATGTCGCAACGACCGTTCGAGCTGGCGCGCACACGCGTCACCTTGTTCGAGGCTTTGCTTCGCGCGCGCGATGCAAAAGGCGGCAAGTTCAAGATCCTTGAGGATCACGAACGCCGCGTCCTCAGCTACGACGACATCGTGCGCGCGGCGTTTGCGTTGGGCGGCAAGCTCGACACGCTGATCAAGCGGCGCGAGACGGCGGGCATCATGCTTCCGACGGGCGTCGGCTGCACGGTGACGTTCTTTGCGCTGCACGCGATCGGGCGTACGCCGGCGATGTTGAACTTCACGGCCGGCGCAATGAATTTGCGTTCGGCGTGCGAAGCGGCGAACGTGAAGAAGATCCTGACGTCCAAGCGCTTCATTCAGCTGGCCAAGCTGGAAGCGCTGGAAGCCGAACTCTCCAAGTTCGCCAAGCTCATCTATCTCGAAGACGTCCGCAAAGACATCGATTTCGGCGACAAGATCATTGCGCTGGTGAAGGGCTCGTTTCCGCGCATGTTTGCGGCGAAAGCCAATCCGGACGACACGGGCGTCATCCTTTTCACGTCGGGCTCGTATGGGACGCCGAAGGGCGCGGTGCTTTCGCACGCGAACATCGTGGCGAACGTCGAGCAGGCGCATTCGCATGTGCCGTTCGATCCGGATTGGTCGTTCTTCTGTCCGTTGCCGATGTTCCACTGCTTCGGCCTGACAGGCGGCGTCATGCTGCCGCTGTTCACCGGCCACAAGACGTTCCTCTTCCCCTCCCCGCTGCAGGTGAAAGAGATTCCGAAACTCATCAAGGAAACTGGCGCCAACGTCTTCTTCGCCACCGACACGTTCGCGCAGCAGTACGCGCGCAACTCCGCGGACGGCGAACTCAACTCGATCAAGCTCCTGGTTTGCGGCGCCGAGCGGGTGAAGGAAGAGACGCGCGAGATTTACAAGCGCCGCTTCGATGTCGAGATCATCGAGGGCTATGGCGCAACCGAGGCGTCTCCCGTCATCGCCGTCAACACGCCGGCCACCAACCGGCACGGGACGGTGGGCCAATTCATGCCGGGCATGGAATGGCGGCTGGAGCCGGTGCCGGGCATCGAGGGCGGACAGAAATTGTTCGTGCGCGGGCCGAACGTGATGCGCGGGTATCTCGACCCGATGAAGCCGTTCGGCATCGATCTCTTGCCGCAGGGCTGGCACGACACCGGCGATGTGGTGGATGTGGACGAAGACGGATTCATTCGCATCCTTGGGCGCGTAAAGCGGTTCGCGAAGGTCGGCGGCGAGATGGTGTCGCTGAACGCTGTCGAAGGCTATGCGGCGCACGTCTGGCCGAACGGCACGCATGCCGCAGTGGCGCTGCCGGATTCGCGCAAGGGCGAGCGGATTATCCTGTTCACCGACCATGAGGGCGCGACGTCGGAAGAGCTGCTGGCTTGGTGCAAGACGAACGGGGCGAGCGAGCTGGCAGTGCCGAAGCGCATCGTCGCCATCGACGACATCCCGGTGCTGGGCAGCGGCAAGACTGATTACGTCGTGCTGCAGCGCATGGCCGCGGAGCGCTTTGCGGAGCAAAAGGCGGCTTAAAAATCGATTGGGGGGTCCATGACGCTGTCAAAACGAGCGCTCATCTTTGCGGCTATTGCGTTGTCGGGCTGCTCCGCCGTCCTTGGAGACCCCATCGTCGGACGATGGACCGCCACAGAAGACGGTCAAACTCTCGAGTTTGAGTTCGCCCGCGACGGCACGCTCGTCACAAACGTCCCGATGATGAGTTCTGGTCGCTGGAGCGCGCTCGAGGGCGGCCGTTACGCCCTCACATTCAGCGTGTTCGGCTCAGAGGTGGCGTGGCGTGCTCGTATCGAGGGCCAATCGCTCATGATCGATCCCCAACAGGGCGGCGGGGAACTCGCTATGCAGCGGGTAAGCTGAGTT